>CAZHIY010000007.1:12302-18600 GCA_964533085.1 uncultured Thermoplasmatales archaeon
TTTGGGTGAATGTTTCTGATGGTTTTGATGGTGTTAGTTATTGGTTTTTGTTTACTACCCGTGGTGCTTTTGCACCAGGTGCTCCTTCTGGTTTTACTGCGTCTGCTGTAGCGATTGATCAGATTGATCTTGTTTGGTCTTTGGGTGTGAATAGTGATAAGACGTATGTTGAGTGGAATTCTTCTTCCGGCTGGAATCTGGGTGAAGGTACTGAGTTATACAATGATACTGGTACAAGTACTTCTCATTCTGGTTTGGATGCTCATACTACGTATTATTATCAGGCTTGGGGTTGGAATGAGACTGATGGGGTGTTTAGTAGTGTTTTTGCATCGGATGATGATGCTACTTGGAATTCTGTTCCGGTTTTAGGTGTTCCTGATCCTGTTAATGGTTCTACTGGTGTTGATTTGTCGTTGACTTGGTCTATTGATATTAGTGATGGTGATGGTGATAGTTTTGATTGGAGTATTGAGTGTAGTAATGGTGATAGTAATAGTTCTGTTGGTGATTCTGATGGTGTGAAGGAGTTGGATATTTCTGGTTTGGATTATGATACTGTTTATACGGTTTGGGTGAATGTTTCTGATGGTTTTGATGGTGTTAGTTATTGGTTTTTGTTTACCACCAAAATTATGCCCAACATTATTGCTTTAGAAGAAAATTGGAATTTAATATCACTACCATTTAACGAATCAATTGATAAAACAGATATCATTGTTTCTTATGATGGAACAAATTACAGTTGGGCTGATGCTGTAACAAACAACATTGTTCTTAATTTTATTTATTACTGGGATAGAACAAATCAAAACTATGAACTAAAAAATACTCTAGAACCTGGTTATGGATATTGGGCATATGCATACCATGAGTGTGATCTTGTTGTTGCAGGAAATATTAGTGATGGTTACATTACAGATCTTAAACAAAAATGGAATATCATGGGAATACCATTTAATTCAACACTTCCCAAAGAAGATCTAATCATTCATTATGCTGGGGCTGATTACACATGGCAAGAAGCTGTAGATAACACAATCATACTTGGATTTATCTATGACTGGAATAGAATCACTCAAACTTACGCATTATCAGATGATTTTGTTCCCACATATGGTTACTGGATGTATTCTTATTACAATTGTACATTGAAAAAATAAGGAAATTAATAAAATCATAGAGTTATTTCATAACCAGGTGTATCAGAATTGAAAAGTAGAATTAGAGATAATAATAGGATTATGTATAAATTATTGAATTTGATGCCTATTATATTTCTTGTTACAAATTCAATTTTTATTATTTCTAATATAATTTATATTGATGTTTCAACAGCTTCCGAAAATAATCTAGAATGGAGTGTTACATTAAATTTTGATGAACCCGGTGGTGCAAATAATAACGTGTTTTTTGGTGAGGCATTATATGCATCGGATGCCCAAGATAGTTATGACGTACCTATTCCTCCCCCTGGAATAGCTCCATATATTCGTCCATGGTTTGATGCAGGTTTAAATGAACCTTACAATTCTCTTTTTTATGATATAAAAAAATATCCTGATGATTCTAAAATATGGGATTTATATGTGCAATGGGTTCCCTCTGATTACGTTTCTTCAAACAATATTACTATTTCTTGGGATGTACAAAAGATAATTGCTAGTGAATATGAATCTGTTGTATTGTATGATTATAACAATGATATTATTATCGCTAATATGCTAATTGTTAGTAACTATACCTATTATACTTCTGCTATGGTTCAATATCATTTCCAGATTATATGCAACACTACTTCTTCACCCTTGAATAATCCCCCTTATCAACCCTCTAATCCTCATCCTCAAGCTGGAGCAATAGATATTGATATTGCCCCCCCTGTTCTTACTTGGGTTGGAAGCGATCCAGATGAGGGGGATATAGTAAAATATGATGTTTACTTTGGAACAATTTCTACTCCTCCAAAGGTTTCAAATAATCAATCATCTACCTCCTATAATATAGGCACTTTAGACTATAATACTATTTATTATTGGAAGATTATTGCCTGGGATGATAAAGGTTTAAGTACAGAAGGGGCCGTCTGGCATTTTACCACAGAATCTCAAAATTCACCACCTCAGAACAATCCTCCAACAGCTGTTATAAAAAGTCCACAAAAAGGTTATGTAAATCAAACTATTACATTTGATGCTTCATTCAGTAATGATTCTGATGGGTATATTCAATATTACAGATGTGATTTCACAAATGATGGTAAATGGGATCCAAATTGGATAGGAGTAACCTCAATAAAATATGTTTACTCAAATCCTGGTACTTACACAATTAAGCTTCAAATTAAGGATAATGGGGGGGCAACAAACACCGCAACAACAATGATATCAATATTTTTTATAGAAGAAGGTAAATTACCACCAATTGCTGATGCAAATGGTCCGTATTCTGGATTGATTAATCAAAACATTACTTTTGATTCTTCTGGTTCATATGATTCTGATGGAACAATATTATACTATACCTGGAACTTTGGTGATGGAATAAAAAATAACGACGAAAAAGCTACACATATTTATACAACAGAGGGAACTTATAATGTTACTCTTTTAGTTGTTGATAATGATGGACTCGCAGGTGAAGCAACTACAACTGCCTATATTTTTGACAATGACTCAGATGAGGACGGTTGGGGTGATAATGAAGAAATTAAATATGGCTCAGATCCTAATAATTCAGAAGACTTCCCTCTTGATACAGATAAAGACCATATACCTGATTCAATAGATGACGACGACGATAATGATGGACTATCAGATAAAATAGAAGAAAAACTTGGTTCTGATCCAAAAAATAAATCAGATGTTTTAGGTATTATTATCAATGATGCGACACATTATTTGATTGATACAAACAAGGATGGAAAAAGCGAATTGTTATACAATTCAAGAAGTGGAAATACAACTGATTTGGAATATAAGGGTAAAAATAAATATTTGGTAGATGAAGATGGAGATGGTAAATGGGATTATCTCTATGATAATACTTATGGAACTCTAACACCGTACCGAGAGGAAAAATCATCATCTTTTCCATTGTTTCCATTGATAGCAATACTATTGATTTGCTTATTTTTAGTAATAATTGCAGTACGTTTTTTTTATAAAAAAAGATTACAATAATTTTAGACAACTGATAGTATCTTCACATAACACTTGACTATTGATATCATAGCAATAAATCCATATCTTAAACTGTCCAAAATTAATCTTCCCCATATAGTATTCGTATTTAGTTACTCCTGACTGATAATTTATAGGAAAACTCCAAAATTCATCCCCCTTAAAATTAGCAAATCTCCATAAAAGGTAATCAGGTTCTTCACTTGATACATTTACTTGAGCCTTACAAGTTATACCTCCAATAATTATAGGGAGAGTAATTAATAAGAGTGGGAATTCAAACTCATCAAATAAATAACCAATTCCTACTGCAGGTTTTGTAATCTCAACAGTACAACCATCTGCACTAGAATATCTGGAATCTTCATAATCATATTCTATTAAATTTGTATCTGATGTGGACATTGAAATTGCTGGAGTTGCTATCAGAGTAAAGCATATTAATACCAAAAGAGAGAGTCTTGAAGCTAGACTACGATGTATAAAAGGTTTATTGGCATCAATAAACATCCTTTGTTAGCCTCCGCTATTATATATATAATAACTAACTAAGATTTAAACCTTTTTCTAATTATATAATTAATTAGAAAATATTTTATTAAAATCTTTTGTTATATTCCCCACCTAAAAAAGTGGAATTTCTCTTTTTTGTTTGCATACATATAAATTATCATATTCTTGGATATTAATTCACAGATTTACTATTTATTATATGGAGCTGTATATTTTTATTAAAAACTATTTTTATACCTGTAAGAATAATATTTATATGCGGGGGGGGAGATTATGACACGTATTTGTTAACAAATTACATAATTTATTTAGATGATGTCATGGGCAGGAACCATTTCCAGGGGCTTAAAATCCCAAAGATTAGTTTACTTTAACATATTTTTTATATAGTCATAATTATATAAGATTTCATAAAGGTAGGATTTGATAATGCAGAAATGTTTAATTAGAAAAGCTTTGGTTGCGGGAATAATTGTTTTGTTTATCTTTTCTGCATTTACTAAAATGGCTTTTGGACAAACCAATGAAGATGGTAAAATAATCATTGTTGATGATGACGACGATGGAGATTACACATCAATTAAAGAATCGGTGAATCATACAAATCCCAGTGGTTCTATTGAGGTTTATAGTGGAGCTAATAGCTTTTTGAATTATGCTGAGGGTGCGGCAGACTGGCTAATAAAAGAAGCTATTGTAGTAGGAGATGGTTACAAATGGCCTGATTCAGTTGGTAGTTACTATTATTTTACTGATCTCTATTATGGTTCGCCAGGTATTGTTACATTATTTTCAGAACTATATAAGATGACAGATGCTGAAGAATATTTTCAATATGCAGTTGGCGGTGCGCAATGGTTGATTGAAAGAGCTATACCCGAAGCCGGTGGCTATAAATGGCCTCAGAGAGAAGGGATGTCTTTGTATTATACTGGATTGTATGTAGGTACTGCTGGTACTGGTGACGCTTTTCTTAATCTTTATGAGACCCTTTCAGACACAGTTTATCTCGAGTATGCCGCAGGTGCTGCTAACTGGTTGCTAAGTGTTGCAGTATTTGAAAATCAAGATGAATGCAAATGGCCAAGTTCTCAGTACGCTGCCGACTATTGTACTGATATTATCTATGGAGCATCTGGTATTGGTCTTTTTCTATTGCTAATGTATGATCTGACAAATAATACAGAATATCTAAATTATGCAAGATATGCAGGTAATTGGTTAGTAAATCAAGCAATACCTGTGAGCAGTGGTTATAAATGGGAGGTTTCAAATAATTGTCCTTATATTTATACAGGTTTTTCACATGGTGCTGCGGGAATAGGTTATTTTCTTGCTGAATTATATGAGTACACAAATGACTCACAATATCTTGAATATGCAAAAGGTGCTGGCCAGTGGCTTATTGATATTGCGGTCTCTGAATCTGGCGGTTGTAAATGGTGGCCCAAAGAAGGTGACACACCAAGTTATGCGACAGGCTGGTGTCATGGACCTGCTGGCACATGCCTGCTATTTATGAAACTCTATCAAATTACCTCGGACAATATTTATCTGACTTATGCAGAAATGGGTGGTACCTGGCTCATTAGTCTTGCTATCCCAAGTGGTGGTGGATACAAATGGCCCCATTATCAAGGATCCCCAAATTATGATATTACTATCTGTCATGGAGCAGCGGGGGTTGGTGATTTTTTTCTTAAGATGTTTGTTCTTACTAAAGAAGATATTTATTATGACTATGCTGAAGGTGTAGCGGAATGGTTAAAGAGTGTAGCCGATACTTCTGCCGGTGGTTATCGTTGGGCTACCTTTGGTTCGTATTATACAGGTTTTTCTACTGGTACATCTGGGGTTGGACTCTTTTTCTTAGACATGCATGAGTCGCCAGACGAGCCTGATTTAGCCTGCTCCGGCAGCCTCGCCTGGGTAGATGTAAATCCTGGTTCAACAGTTACAGGGAGTTTTCAAGTCGGAAATATTGGTGAAACTGGTTCAGAGATGAGCTGGGAGATAGACTCATACCCAGAATGGGGAACATGGTTTTTTACACCATCGAGTGGCACTGGTCTTACTCCAGAAATGGGACCGATAACCATAGATGTTGAAGTTGTAACACCCGGTGAAGGAAATAAAGAATTTACTGGTGATATAAAAGTAGTTAACTCTGAGGATAGTAACGATTTTGATTTAATTCCAGTATTGCTTAATACACCAAGGAACAAAACAATCAACAGACCATTACTTAACTTACTACAAAATTTCTTACAAAGTCATCTAAATCTGTTCCTTATACTGCAATAACTATTACTTCAGCGATTTGGACTATGATAGAATAAGCCACCTTGATTCATTGCTTATTGGATAAGGGTTTTTCAGGCTCTGATCCTAGTGAGTAGGTAATTAAGCTCCTAGATAAGGCATTTCTGTCTTAAATAAGGGATATTTACATCCTATTAAGTCTTTTTGTGGTATCTGCTCCAATGGTCTATATAAAATCTCAAGTCCCATATTCAACCAATTAAGCAGATTCAGACTAAATCATTGCTTATTGGGCACCCCATCAATCTAGAGTTGGTTTATAAAGGACTATTTGATTTCTC
>CAZHIY010000008.1:0-18554 GCA_964533085.1 uncultured Thermoplasmatales archaeon
CCAATAGACTTTTGTTAACTAAACTTATTGTCAACTATTGGGGGTTCACTCCAAATATTATTATTTAACCATGTGTTGGATTATTTTGTTAATTGAGCTATCACCATTTTTTAAATATTGTTTTATTTCTATATCATTTAGCCAAGTTGTCCTAAATTCTCTACTGTAATTCATTTCCTTAATCTCTATATCCTTTATATTTAAACCATAAATATAAGCTGCAATTTTTAATTTTTGTGTCTCTGTCACTTCTAGCTTATCTACATTTTCAATTAATGAAATATAATGATTTTTGTTTTGAGTATAATACAAATCATCTAATGCATATCTAAAAGGAGATGGTCCTGAAATAATACATGGTTTTCCAAGGTAAATCAGTTCATTAGCTGCACTAGATTTCCAAATTAGACCACAAGAAATGAATGAAAGTAATTCATATAATTTAAAATCTTTGGGTTTTAGGAGTATAATATTATCAGGTAAGGAATTATAATTTTCAGTAATGAAGGATTCTAAAGTTTCATTTGGAATTGTATCTGGATTTGAACGAAGTTCTTTTGGATGTGGTTTAAGTAATAACAAATTATCATTTGAATTAAATATTTCAATTGAATAATTTATCCAATCACACATGTCATGAAATGCTGCAGATGAATCATATATAGGATTATCATAAAATAAATGAGCAAAAAGAACAAACACATGCTTATCATTTCGAAGAAATTTGTTACATCTATTTATTATTGACATCTGTGTATTATTAAAATTATAAGTAGTATTTTTTTTCCCAAATTTATTATCAATAAATTCAAATAAATCGTTATGATCAACATTTTCAATAATATCCATAACTTTTTCTTTTGAAATAGAATTTTTATTTTCAAATTCCACTCTTGTAAAATTAACAGTTGTAAAATAGTTATGAGTAGAAGGACAACCAAAATAATGTTTATACCCTCTACTCAGTTCTATGTACTCAATATCTCTATTATCTGATAACTCATCACATACCAAACGAAAAAAACCATTTGGAATGTAATTATATTCCCATCCAATAATTTTAATTTGTTTTTTGTTATCTTTAGCATATTTTTTTAATAATATGACATAATGAAGCAGAAGGTCCATACTATTTATCATTTGATTAGAAAAATTAATAACTTTTTTCTCTTTAAAATCAATATTATATACTTTTAATATGGATCTTAGAGTTGTTTGAATTATTGGGAAAAAATTAACATCTTTTGTTTTTACCAATTCTTTTTCAAAATTTATTTGCCAATTATATTTTAATTCTTTAGTTGTTTTATCTGTGATAATGATTTTAGAATTTTCTTCAATTAATGAATTACTTATCTCTTTTTCATTAATAATTAATTTAGGAAAATATGATCCTACCTCTAAAATGTTAATAGTAAGTAAATTTGCTAAATCAATTTTTTTTGTTAAATTTTCTATTTTTGGAATATAACGATTTATGATGCAATCTCTAAAAAGAAAACAACTTGGATATCCTTTTTTTGAAAGTGAATGAGCAATAAGAGTATATAATTTAAGATAATCTGGACTTTTTCTATGGCTAAATATAAATAATTTATCTGAAGAAGTAATATCAACTGTTTTAACGTTTTCCAATACTTTTTTAATTAAAAAATCATCATTTAACTGATGATATCCTGCTCCAATTTTTCTTAGAATCGTATTCATTTAATTACACCTAGCAAGGATAATATAACATAAATATAATTTTAAAATATTTTTACTTATTCATATACTAATCATTTAACAACTATCCATATATATTCTTAATTAACTTTCTTAATTAATATTTATTAACTTAATTGGATATCAATACTTCAATTCCATGAATTAAATATTTAATTTAATACTTATTATTTTTAAAATCAAGAATAGTTCTTTTTAATCCTTCTTCTAATGAAATTTTAGGATAATCTTTTATCAATTTTTTAAGTTTTGATATATCTGGGCATCGTCTTTTATGATCATATTCTCTTTCTGGTAAAAATTCAGGTTTAAATTCTTTGTTTTCCATTTTATGAATTTTTTCTCCTAGATTAATTATACTAGTTTCTTCGTCATTCCCAACATTTACAATTTCATTTGATACCTTTTCCATAAGTAATCTTGTAAGACGTGTATGATCTGTTACATAGCAAAAACTCCGACTATGGTTCCCATTTCCAATTATTGTAAATTCTTTTTCATTGAATATTTTATTTATAAATTCTGGAATAACTTGACCATATTCTGAGGTATCCATATGAGGTCCATATGTATTAAAAATCCTTAAAATCACAAAATCAATATTTTTTTCTTGGCCAAATAATTTGATATAAAACTCACAAATTGCTTTTGATGAAGCGTAGCTATCTCTATTGGTATGTACATTCAGAAGTATTGGATGCGTTTCAGGTGTTGGAATTATTTGCGGCTCACCATAAATTTCTGAACTTGATGCATAAATAATCTTTTTAACAGTAGAGGATTTGCATGCTTTTAAAATATTCTGGGTCATTATTATATTGTCGTTAAGAACTTTGTATGGTATATCATAAAAATATTTTGTTCCATTAATTGCAGCATAATGAATCATAATTTTAGGTTTTTCCTTTTTAACAATTTCAGCAAATTTTTTTTGTTCTTTTACCAAATCTAATTCATAGAAAATAAAATTCTTGTGTTTTGGTAAATATTCTTTTTTCCCTCTAAAAAAATTATCAATTCCAACAACTTCATATCCATTTTTTAGAAGTTCCTCTGATAAAAAACTACCAAGAAAACCAGCATCGCCTGTAACTAGGGCTTTCATCTTAAATCTCCTCTACCAAGTCCTATATAATCTATATCTTTGAATTTTTCTAATTTTCCTTCATAAATATTCCATAGATCTAGTATTTTGACACCTTTTTTGACATTATTTTCAAAATATTTTGCGTTTAATTTTCTATATTCTTTATGTGCAGTTGCAATAATTATTGTATGAGCTTTTTTCAAAGCATCCTTGAACTCCATTTTTTTAACGTTTTTATCGATATGTAATGGTAACCTTGTATATGTCGTCTTGTCTAGATAAGGATCTGAAACTATTACATTAAAATCCTCATTTAAAAGTAGTTCAATAATATCTATTGAATGACTATTTCTGAAGTCATCTATATCTTGTTTGAAGGTTAGACCTGCAACTAAAACAATTCTTCCTTTTGCCTCTTCAACAATTTTTTTACAAAGCCAGTCATTTGTTTTTCTTGCGTAAAACCATACAGAATTAAAACCTCTTACAATGACTTTATCAAATGACATTTCCAATAGATAAGGATCTTTACCAAGACAATAACCACTAACTGGTCCAGGTAAAGGGATTTGATTTCTATCATATCCTTTATTTGCAGCTTTTAATACTTCCATTGCATTAATTTTATTTACATCTGATAGAAACGCAACCTCATTTGCAAAAGCAAAACGCATATTTCTCCATGAATTGTCCACTAGTTTTACCGTTTCAGCAATTTTTGGATTAGTAACTTTTACAATTTCTCCACCAATTTTTTTAAAAAATTTCTTTATTTTTTCAAAGCTTTTATCATTATAGCATCCTATGACTTTAGGAAGATTTTTTTCCTCATTTATTGCCTTTCCTTCCATCAATCTTTCTGGTACAAATCCCAAAAAGAAATCTTCTCCTTCTTTAAGGCCTTTTTTTTCTATTCTTTCTTTAATTTTATCTGTTGTTCCAATGGGTAGTGTTACTCTAAAAATCAAGGTTTTGTTTTTTACTCCAATGTCAATAATTCGATCCACTACTTTGAATAGATTTGTTAAAGATCCTCTCTCTGGATATCTTGTGAACTTTGTACCTATTGCAATTACAAAATATTCAGAATTTTTTACATCTGATGTTATTTTAGTTGTTGGGATAAATTTTTTATTAAGATGTTTATCAAGAAGATTTTTCATACCAGGTTCATAAAAAGGTAATTTTTTATTTTTAATCTGTTGAACTAACTCTTCATTAATATCAATACCAATGACATCAAATCCACTATCAGCACATACAAGAGATAAAGGAAGTCCTGTTCTCCCAAGTGCAAAAACACAAACTTTCATTTATCCTTCTCCATGAAATATTTAGATATGTTTTGCCACCCTGTAAGATCAAATTACTTTTAACTCTTTTCTTACAATAATTTATCAAAAATTCCATCTTTAAATTATTTCTATAGAACCTTAAAAGAAATTTTTTCAGAATTTTTTTAGGTTATTTGAACAAAAATTCAAACTGACGGTATAATAACAGAATGTTAGTTATTCGTCAAAATCCAGGTTTTTTGTGAATATTTTAACAATATATATTTATATGATAAATATGTTTCAAAATTTAATAATTATTGAACGAGGAGGTTATGATGAGCTTTGGTATATTGTATAAGTTTTTAGTAGTGTTTGTTTTGGCTTTATTTGTTGGTGTTGTTTTTGCTCCTAGTTTGAGTGTTGTTTCTAAGAGTATGGATGAGGAGTTTTTTATTCCGGTTGAAACTGTTCAGGATGATGTTGAGAAGTCTGTTTCTTGTTATGTTTTTGATAGATCTGGTAGTAGTGAGTGTGAGGTGGTTTTATCCTCTGATGAGTTTAGCAGGTTTTATTCTTTGTTTGAGGAGTTGAATCATAAGATTTCTTATCAGCCTTTTAGTAGTGATACAAAGGTTTTGAAATCTGAGTTTGCTGATCTGGTTGATGATCTGGGTTTGATTCCTGTGGGTTCTTCTAGGGAGGATATAGTTCGTTTAATGAATCCATCTGTTGACCTTAAACGTAAACCATTATTGTCATTGATAATGAGCCCTGTTTTGAAGGGCCGTGGTTATACGTTTTTCTGTAATTTCGCAACTTTGGGTGAGGGTTCTCAGTTTCCTGTGATTATTCTTCCTCGTCTTATTCCTATTATACAGCTTCCTATTCCTCGTGTGATGATGCATTGGAATGCTATTTATGGTGTTACTTCGTGTGGTGGTCTTTTGTCTGGTAAGGGTTTTATCGCTGAGGGGGCTCAGCAGGGTATGGCTCTGGGTTTCTGGGGGATTGGTTTTAGTGTTTTTCTTCCACCGGTTATGAGCTTTGGTTTTATTGGTTATGCTTTGTTTTCTACTGCTACTGCTGAAAATATTATTCCTTGGCCGCCTAACCGTCCTCCTGTTATTTTGGGTGAGGATCCTCCTGATGGCACTATGGATGTTCCACTAGGTATTTCTGAGCTTAGTTTTAGTCTTAGTGATTATGATAGGGATCGTATGAATTATACGGTTACCACTAGTCCATATATTGGTAGTGATAGTGGTAATAATGTTAAAGATGGGGATTTTTCTTTTGATATCTTTGGTCTTGACAGCAACACCGAGTACACCTGGAATATTGTTGTCTCTGATGGTGAGGACATTACTGAGGAAACGTATATGTTTCATACTGAGATAGAGGCACCAATCGTATCTAATCCTTTGCCGGTTGATGGTGATAGTTGGGTTTCTGTTGATATTTCTGAATTGAGTATCCGACTTGAGGATCTGCAGGGTGATCCGATGGATTACTCTATTGAGACCTCTCCTGATATCGGCAGTGTTAGTGGTAGTGGTGTTGGTAATGGTGTTTACACTCTACCAGTAGATGGTCTTGAATACACCCAGGATTACACCTGGTTTGTTAATGTTACTGATGGTAAGTATTGGGTTCGTAAGGTTTTTAGTTTTAAGACTCAGCCTGTTATGGTTTTTGATCCTTTTGATGAGGGTTGGTTGTATCGTAAACAGATAACTATTAATCATTCAATGGTCGCTGGTGATCTTTCTGATTTCCCGGTTCTTATTAGCATAATTGATTCTGATCTTGCTAGTAAGGCTCAGGTTGATGGTGATGATGTTTTGTTTATGGCTGGTTCTGGTGTTGCTAATAGGTTGTTTCATGAGGTTGAGTTGTTTGATGATTCCTCGGGTGAGCTTGTTTGTTGGGTGAATGTTCCTAGTCTTTCGTCTTCTGAGGATTCTGTTTTGTTTTTGTATTATGGTAATTCTGGTTGTGGTAGTCAGGAGTATCCTGATTTGGTCTGGGATTCTGATTTTATTCATGTTTGGCATTTGGGTGATAGTCTTGATGATAGTGCTGGTTTTGATGATGGTAATGATCATGGGACTAGTATTGTTTCTGGAAAGGTTGGAAATGCTAGGGATTTTGAACAGAGTGAAAATGATTTTATCGATTTTGGTGATATGGATCAACCTGGTGATAGTTCTTTGACTACTATGACTTGGGAGGCTTGGATAAAACCAGAGACACAAGATGGAGTTATTATGTGTAAATATGACTCATCAGGTACCGATTACGCATCTTATCATATAAGTTTTTTTGATGGTGGAAAATTTAAACTCCAAGCTAATTCTAAATTTGATGCGGTTGGGCGAACTCGGGGATATACTGATGACTCTTATTCAGAGGTAGGTAAATGGGTTTATTTAACAGGTACTTATAATTTAGGTAGTGTACAAGATTTGGATGCATTTGTTAATGGCGAAGAGGTATCATTTACGCAGGATTATAGTAACGCTAATGTTATGTGGAATGCTCCAGTAACTGATGATTTAGGTAGATATAGACCGGAATCTAGTGGACCATACTATGTTGATGCAGTGATTGATGAACTCAGATGGTCAAAAACTGTTAGAAGCGATGAATGGATAAATACAAGTTATAATACTATGAATGATCCTAGTGGTTTTTTTAGTGTTGGACCTGAGGAATCAGGTCCATAATAAAATAAGAGGGAGGATAGAAAAATGAATAAAAGGAACATTTTAAAAAAAGAAATAACCATTGGAATAATATTATTACTAATCAGCATCTCATTTGCTCCTTACATGAATGTTGTTTCTAAAAGTATAGATGGGGAGGATTTTACTCCTATTGAAACAATTGAGGATGACACAGGTGAGAAATCTATCACTTGTTATGTTTTTGACAGGGAGGGCAATAGTGAACATGAAATTACCATGTCATCAGATGAATTTGAAAGTTTTTACGCATTATTTAAGGAGTTGAACCATAAGATAACATACTCTCCTTTCAGCAGTGAAACTGAGATATTGAAATCAGACTTCGTCGACCTTCTTGACAGTCTGGATTTTATCCCTGAGGGCTCCTCCAAGGAGGATATAGTGCGTTTGATAAACCCATCTGTTGATAGGCGTAGACCACTATTATCTTTTATGCTTAGCCCTGTGACGAATGGTAGGGGTTATGCGTTTTTCTGTAATTTTGCTACTTTTGGTGAAGGTTCTCAGTTTCCTGTGATTATTTTGCCTCGTCTTATTCCTATTATACAGCTTCCTATTCCTCGTGTGATGATGCATTGGAATGCTATTTATGGTGTTACTTCGTGTGGTGGTCTTTTGTCTGGTAAGGGTTTTATCGCTGAGGGGGCTCAGCAGGGTATGGCTCTGGGTTTCTGGGGGATTGGTTTTAGTGTTTTTCTTCCACCGGTTATGAGCTTTGGTTTTATTGGTTATGCTTTGTTTTCAACTGCTACTGCTGAAAATATTATTCCTTGGCCTCCAAATCGGCCTCCGGTTATTTTGGGTGAGGATCCTCCTGATGGCACTATTGATGTTCCTTTGGATATCTCTGAGCTTAGTTTTAGTCTTAGTGATTATGATGGTGATCGTATGAATTATACTGTTACTACTAGTCCTTATATTGGTGGCGATAGTGGTAATAATGTAAAAGATGGGGATTTTTCTTTTGATATTTTTGGTCTTGAAAGTGATACTTTATATTCTTGGACTGTTCGTGTTTCTGATGGTGAGGATACTTCTGAGGAAACGTATTCGTTTCGGACTGAAATCGAGGCACCTATTGTTTCGGATCCTTTGCCGGTTGATGGTGATAGTTGGGTATCAGTTGACCTAACTGAACTGAGCATTCGATTTGAGGATTTGCAGGGTGATCTTATGGATTATTCTATTGAGACCTCTCCTGATATCGGTAGTGTTAGTGGTACCGGTGTTGGTAATGGTGTTTATACTGTTCCAGTTAGTGGTCTTGATTATACTCGTGATTATTCTTGGTTTGTTAATGTTACTGATGGTAAGTATTGGGTACGTAAAACATTTCATTTTAAAACTCAGCCTGTTATGGTTTTTGACCCGTTTGAGCATGGTTGGTCTTTTCGTAAACAGATAACTGTTAATCATTCGATGGTTGCTGGTAATCTTTCTGATTTCCCTGTTCTCATTAGCATGATTGACTCAGATTTAGCAAGTAAGGCTCAGGTTGATGGTGATGATGTTTTGTTTATGGATGGTTCTGGTGTTGCAGGTAGGTTGTTTCATGAGATTGAGTTGTTTGATGATTCTGATGGTGAACTTGTCTCTTGGGTGAATGTTCCAAGTCTTTCTGATAGTGAGGATACTGTTTTATATTTGTATTATGGTAATTCTGTTTGTGGTAGTCAGGAGTATCCTGATAAGGTTTGGGATTCTAAATATGTAGCTGTTCTTCATATGGATGATGCAACACCATCAATTGTTTATGACAGTACATCAAATTTCAATAATGGATATAAGTATACTGCTAATGATCCAAAAGAATCTGAACAAGGTATAGTTGGAAAATGTCAGCAACATAATACTGATAATAATTATATTAAAATGAGTGATGATGACAGTTTAGATATTGGTATTGGAGATGCAACAATTGAAATATGGTTAAAAACTACTTCAAAATCTACTGAAATGTTATTTTATTCTGATAATGCAAATGATTATAATAAGATTGGTTTTAGAAAGCTGGAAGATAGTTGTGTGGGTCAGATATTTGTGAGAGGAAATACGTATTCTGATAGTAGTTATATTCGAGGGAGTACAATTTTGAATGATGGAGAGTGGCACTATATTGTTGGAACTATTGATAATTCTCAAGCTGGACAAAATAATGATTTAAGACTTTTCGTTGATGGTAAGGAAGAAACTCCAATATCAGAGGTGCATGACTGGGATGGAACAACTCTTACAAATTCGAAAGATAAATGGATAGGTGAAAAGAAAAGTGTAAATTTTCCTTTCCAAGGAGATTTAGATGAATTCCGTTTATCAAAATATGGAAGAAGTGACTCGTGGATAAGGACATCATATAATATGATGAATGACTCTTCAAGTTTTTTCAATGTTGGTCCTGAGGAATCAGCTCCATAGTAACAAAACTTGGAAGTAGAAAAGTATTGATTTTAGAACGATTCCCAATGCTGGAAGGATTACTGTCTTTAATCAGAGTAATATAAATATAGAGTGTTGATATGAAATCCGTACAAATTAAAATCTTAGTCTTTTTAAATCAGATCAAATGTTCCTCCAGGCCTCTCTAATTATATTGATAATATTATCTATAAACTATCCAATTTGTTTAAAATCTCTTTCTCGAAATATTCCTGCAAAACATCTAAAGAAAAACTTTTTGAATTTTCGAGAGCTGATTTTTTCAAATCTAGCAATTCTTTCCTATTTTTTATGATATCTGTAAATGTTTTCACCAAATCTTCTGAATCAATATACTTTAACGTTGAACTTTTCAATTCATTAATTATATTAAATTTACACGGTACGACTAAAGGTTTAGCATATTGAATTGCTTCAAATACAACTGCACTTGCTTTTGTAATACCATATATCTCTTGAATCTCTCCCATGCCCCTAGTTTTAATCCTGATGGGTGCAATAATCAAGTCACTGTTCATAATAATTTCATTATATTTATCTTCTGGAACAAAGGTATCGAAGGTAATTATATTATATCCTTTCTTTTTCATTATTTCACATTTTTTTAGGATATTTTTCCCGTAAATACCTACAGGATATCCTAGGAGACACAGATCGATTTTTTCATTAAAATTATTAAAAAGTTTTTCAAAGGAGTCAAGTATCACATTATATTCTCTTCTATGCTCTTCTATTTGTCCAGGAATAACGAAATGAATTTTTTCTTTTTCTTTTATATCAACTTTCATAGATCTATTAAAAAAGTTAAAAGGCAAGGTAAATATTTGTTTATTATAATCCATTTCTTTTCGGATATAATCTTTAATTGGCGAATAAAGAACATTTATTGCGTCAAATTTTGGAAGTATAAATCTATTTGCAATAAAAGAACTTAAATTTGTATCAATAGTTCTAATCAATTTTCTGATTTTAAATACCGGTTTTGGTTTAAGCCAAGCATTTGCAGTATGTACTGTCATAATTGTTTTACTTTTAGGGCGAAACCCAAAAAAACGCGGCAAATATAAACAAGTCACCTGGACTGTATTAACAAATAATAAATCTATTTTATCATTACAAATCTCTTCTACTCTCTTTAAAAAAGATTTTAATCCCTCGTTATCCTTTTTTAAAATAATTTCATAATCTTCCTTATTTTCCAGGTATTTTTCTAGTCTTGAAAATAAATCTTTTGTTGTAAAGATTGTAACATTTGTATATTTTGTCTTACAAATTTTTGCTATCGTATTAAGAAATTTAACGTGGCAGTGAACTTCTAATACACCGATATTTTTCAATAATTTTTCCTCCAGATATTTCTTATGTCATTTAGCTTAATCTAAAATATTCTCAATAAAACTAGATTATTAATTGTTATAAAAGGTTTTTTTTAGAAAATTTAGTGCTTTTTAACACCTGATATTATTGCAGTTGTCCAATCCATTAAAATGTCGCCGCTTACGATTTCCATATTATAAGCTTTTTTTACATAGTCATCACAATCTAAGTGCATGTTGTATATTTTTTCAGATATTTCTTTAGAAAGTCCAGAGTTTATTAGCCAATTTGAAATGCTTACACCTGGAATTTTATGTATTTTTATCTCAATACCAATTAGTCCTCCGTATTGTAAAAGTTCTACTAAATCGTCAATAGTATACGTTCTACGTTTTTCTTTTAATTTGAACATCTCAGTATAAAAATGTCTTGCGCCAGGTGGTGGTACTCCTTCTGAGATAACAAACTTTTTTCCTGGTTTTAAAACCCTCATACATTCCTTGATTGCGATATTATCGTTATCTATATGATGAAACGCCATTCTGGAGACAACTGAATCAAAAAAATCATCTTTAAAAGAAATTTTTTCAGCATTAATGTTCTCATAGGAAATATTACTTTTATTCCTTTTTTTCTGAGCAATCTCCAGCATTTCATTAGACGTATCTATTCCTGTTACTCTATTGCAATATTTTGCGAGTTCTTCTGCAACTTTCCCTGTTCCAGTTCCTACATCACAGACATGATAGCCAGATTTTAAATTACATGCTTTTATTAAAAGACTCATGTATTTTTCTCTATCAGTCCATTCTAGTTTATCATAATTAGGTGCTCTTAATTTTCCATCCCACGTCATCAGTGATTCTCCTTGATTTTTTTCTTAATATTTGTTGAGCTTTGCATTGGGTAATATGGCATTACAACAAGCCTCCCACCGTATGATTCTACTACTTTCCTTGCTTCTGCCATCTCCTCTTCAGAATGACTGGCAGATTCCATTAGTATATCTGGTTTGATTCTTTTAACATTTGGAATAGGAGAATACGTTTCCTGAGGAACAGCAATATCTACGTATTTAATTGACTCTGCGATGTCAATTCTTTCATCAAGTGAAAGTATTGGTGGTTGTGATTTTTTCTCCAAAACTGCTGCTTCTGTTAAAATACCAACAATTAATTTTCCATCTTTACCTGCCATAGCTTTACTGTTTTTCATCATTAGTAGATGTCCTTTATGTATTATATCTAGAACATAATAGCTATAAACTATTTTCATTTCCTTATACCTCCTTTTGCTTATCAATGGGATATTTTTACATTTTGGGAATATATTTAAATTATCTAAGGGAAGTGTTTTGAAATATCCTTCCTAATGTTGATATTAATGATATTTTTTAACTTTTGGAATAGCATTCCACATTATTAGCATAAACATTCCCGCAAATATAGCGCCTATTATCCAAAAGCTGAATGAGGCTCCCCATCCATAAGTATCAGCAAGAAAACCACTTCCTACTCCAGTTATTGCTGCTCCAATGTATCCAAATCCATCTATGAAACCAGTGGCAGATGATGCTGCTTTTCTAGATCCAAAGTCCATTGGTATTGCTCCTACAATAAGAACATGTGGTCCAAAGGTGAAGAATCCGATTATTAATAGTACAACAAGTCCTACTGCCCAGTGTGCATCTTGGGTTAAAGCAAATAATATACAGCCAAGAGCTAATAAAAAAAGCATAACAGCTGCAATAGGTGCTCTTCTGGAACCAAGATATTTATCAGAAAACCATCCAGCAAATACAGCTCCCACACATCCAGCTAGTGGGAATGCAACCATTTTATAAGCAGAGGTAACAACATTTCCAGATTGTTCAGCAAATATGGCTACTCCCCATGTCATAAACCCATATCGGACTATATTTAGGCAAAATAATGCAAATGATGCATACCAGATATATTTACTTTTTAACACAATTTTTAAACATTCTCTAAAACCAATATGATGATCATCTCTTTCTTCTTCACAATCTATATCGCATTCAGCTATTTCCTCAATCGTGGGAAGTCCTACCTCTTCTGGTGCATTTTTCGATCGTAAAAACCAATGTATCGCTATAAATAAACAAACAAGTGCCGGTGCATAGAATATCCATTTCCAATCACCGGTTACTCCATAAATCCATCCTGCAAATGCTGTTGATATTGCGCCACCTAATATATATGAAGTTCCGACAAATCCACTTATTTTTCCTCTTTCTTTTTTAGAGAACCAGTTTGCAATAGTTTTTACTGTCGGAGCCCAACCCATTGATTGGAAGTATCCATTTAGAGCCCAGATTATTGCCATTGTCCAAATAAAGGCAAAACCCACTACGAATGTTCCTGAAAATCCAAACAAAAAGTTAAGAATTGCGGAGGTAATTAATCCAAAAGCAATAATTCTTCTCGCTTTGAATTTATCTCCAAGTTGTCCGTTTATAAATTGACCGACTGCATAAGCAAGTAATAAACTTGTTGCAATAATACCCACATCGGTTTTTGAAAAACCAAATTCATCTTGTATAACTGGAATTGCCACAGAATAGTTTACTCTTAATAGATAGAAAGATGCATATGTTCCCCATGCCATTAAGAGCATTTTTATTTGCCATGATCCAAAAAGTCTCCCTCTTTCAAATATCTTCATTTTTTTATTATCATTTTTATTTTTGTTTTCATTTTTTACCATCTATTCACCTTCAATGTATAATAACTTACAATAATCACTTTTTCTAAAATATTAACTCACGGCTAACCCTCAAGAATTTTTTTCTTAATCTTGCTTGAAGAAAGCATCGGATAATATGGTGTAACAATAACTTTACCACCAAACTCCTTCATCACTCGACGTGCTTCTTTAACAGAATCTTCATCATGACTACTCGATTCCATCAAAATATCTGGGTGAATATTACGAACATTTGGCAATGGCGAATATGTTTCTTGAGCTACCACAAAATCGTTATACTTGATTGCCTGAGCCAGAAGCATACGCTCATCAAAACTAAGTATAGGTTTCGTCTTCTTTTCCATTACTGCGTCATCCGTTAAAATTCCAACAACAGAAATCCCGTCTTTTCCCACAGTGGCCTTTGCATTTTGCATCTGTAACAGATGACCACGATGCACAATATCCAATACATAATAGCTGTACACAATACGCTTTTCATGGTTCAACGTTTTTCCCAGTTTTTCAACATTATATCCTATTTCCCGAATTACAGAAACCTTTTCACCAGCCCAATGCTTAGGTACATATACAATAGCACCACTACCATGTTTCTTTGCTGTTTTTGAGATAATCTCTTTACCCTGAATAACAAACTCTGACATATAAAATCCACATATAATATGCATATTATATAATTTCTGGTAAAATTACAGACGTTCCATCCCTATTCTTATTACTATTTATTCATAATTTTATCCTTATTTTACCCACCGGTTATTTTTTGAAGATATTTTTATACCGAAAGTAAATATGCTTTAGAAGAAAGAGAATTGGAAATGCCCAAACCAAGATCATATGTAAAAAAAACACAATCGAAAAAAGTAAATAAAAGAATAAATAAAAAAAGAGAAGAATGGGCTGTAAAAATAGTAAGAATCTTTGGAACACCCCTTGCTAGGGGAATTGCAAGTTTACCAGTAAAGATTCATCCAAATATTGTAACTATATTTTCTCTTTTATTTGCAATAATATCTGCTTTTTTCTTTTTTAATAATCAACTGATCTATGGAGGAATTTTTTTCTTTATAAGTTATGTTTTTGATACAGCAGATGGAGCACTGGCCAGATTGACTGATACACAGACAAAACTTGGGGAGAAATTAGATTTTTATGTGGATATCCTTGGCAATATTTTCATGTATTTTGGATTATGGTACAGTCAATTTTATTTATATGGTCAATGGTTTATAGGAAGTATCATTATTGCGGCTCATTATTTCGTAATGGCTTTTGGATATATTTTTATTAAAAATCGTACCTACAAAACAATTTTTCCAAGCATTTGTACCTATTACGGTGGCGCTGATGAAGGAATTTTAACATTTTTCTTCATACCGATACTTGCATTCTTTGTATCAGGTATCTTTCGGTTGGCATTACCAATACTAGTTGCTTTACAATTTGTATCGTATACAATAATATTTTTAAGGCAAAAAGAGAAACCTAATGCTATAAAGAATATAAAAGAAATATTAAAATTATGATTTTTTTTTAGGCAATACTTATTTTTTATATTTTCTAACAGTTACAACGCAGTAAATATAGCCCAAAAATCCAATGAAGAGTCTAACAAGTCCAAAAAAAGATGTTTGGGTTTCAACAACATCTGAAATTGAATGTTTTTCCCATACTCTGCCGTGTTTTAGGCCTATTAGTTTTCTACCATATCCATACCAAAAAGATTGTCTTATAAATGTTAACGGGGTCCCTTTAGGTCGATAATAAACTTTTGCTTTTTTATGCTCAACAATTTTGTAACCTGCATCTACTGCTCGAAAATTTATCTCAAGATCTTCAGCAGATGAAAACCAGGGATCAAATCCGTTAAGTTTATCCAGAATTTCTTTTTTGTAAGTTGTATTTGTACCGGGATATGATATGTTCACTCCATTATGAAAGAGTTTTACATTTTCGATGTTTTTAACTTGTTCTTCTCCTGTTGCAAGTAGCTCTCCAACAATGATATCAGCATTTTTCAATCCAGCTCTTACTTCTTTTATCCATTCTTTATCTGCTACATCATCTCCACCAATAAATGAAACAGCATCACCAGTTGCCTGTTTTATTCCATAATTCATACTTTCCGCTCTTGTACCCGGGTGAACTATTAATTTTATATTTTTGTTTTTCTTAGAATATTTGTTTACAATCTCTTGGGTTTTATCAGTGCTGTTAGAATCTACTACCAATACTTCATATGGTTCTTCTTGATTTTTTAAACTATCAAGAAGTTTACCAATATTATTCTCCTCGTTTTTAGTTGTTAGAAGGACACTTATTTTCATCATATAACAGCTCGCCTAAATACATTGATACTTATAAAAAATTATAGAGTTATTGTTTTTCCAAGTTTAAGTGACTTTCTGGTTGCTTCAACAAGTTCAACTGTTTTAGCACCTATTTTTCCATCATTTGATACAATTGTATTATTTTTTACTGCATCAATAAAATGTCTAAGCTCATCACCAAGAGTGTTGTTTTCTTTTATGTTTAATTTTCTTCCTTCATTTGAACCTTCAAATATTGTTATTTCTTGGGAAACTGCTTGAATTTTTGCACAAGCTTTGCTACCAATAATATTTACCTCTCTTACTTTTTCAGGTAGGGTCCAACTTATTTCTGAATGAGACATTATATTATTAGGAAATTCACAAATAATAAACGCTGTATCCTCAAGGCCTTTTTTTATGAAATCTTTTCCAAAGCATGTTATTTTTTTTGGCCAAATCCCTGTTAAATAGTTCATAATATCATACAAATGAGGCATCATATCAACAATAATATCAAGTTGTTTATCAGGATAAATCTCAGGCATCCATTGAATTGTCCATTGAAATCTTAAATAGAATAGATCACCAAAGAACTTATTTTCAACTAACCTTTTTACTTCACAAATTGCACTGTTAAACCTAAAAAGATGCCCTACTGCTAGTATTTTCTTGGATTGTTTGGCAATATCTACCAACTTATATGCTTTCTTTGATTGTAGTGTTAATGGTTTTTCAACAAGCACATGTTTACCTGCAATAAGTGCATCTTTACAAACCTCAAAATGTGTTTCATTACTAGTACAGATACTTAACGCATCAACTTCTGAAGAAAGTACATCATTGTAATCGGTTGAAACATTTTCAATACCGTATTGGGTCTTGCATTTATTGAGATTTTCTTTAGAAAGATCTGATACCCAAATAAGATCTACATCTTTCATTTTTGAATATTCATCAATATGTTTTTTACCCCAACGACCTGCTCCGATAACTCCAATTTTCAGTTGATCACCTATTGAAAAATTCATGAATTTTTTCTGAAATATATTTTATTTGCCCATCATTTAACTCTGGATACATTGGAAGATCCATTGCTTGTTTTGATAGTTCCTCACTTTTTGGAAATGCCCCCTCTTTATAACCGAATAACTTTTTATAAATAGGCTGGTATGGTATTGGTGTTGGATAATGAATTAGACAAATTATGCCTTTATCTTTCAGATAATTTAACAGATCATCTCTTTTTTCAGTTTTAATTTCGAAAAGATGATACGATGGCTTTTTAATTTCGGTATCACCCGGTGGAAGAGTTATTTCATCAACATCAGAAAGAAAATTGTAATATTTTTTTGCAATATTTCTTCTTGATTCTATCCAATTAGGAAGATATTTTAATTGAACTCTACCTATTGCAGCATTTACTGTATTAAGTCTAGCAGTGTATCCAACTATGGTGTGAACGTCTTTTGGATATTGTCCATGATTTCTAAGAAGTTTTATTTTTTCTGCAATTTTTTCATTATTTGTTGTAACCATTCCCCCATCGCCACAGACAGTCATGTTTTTTGTTGAATAAAAAGAAAAACAACCCATATCTGAAATAACTCCAGTCATTTTTCCTTTATAGAGTGCTCCATGTGATTGTGCACAATCTTCTATTACAAATAGATTGTTTTTCTTTACAATATCGTTGATTTCATCAAGATCAGCTGGATGACCATAAAGATGAACAGGCATAATTCCTTTTGTTCTTTTACTGATTTTACCAGTTATTTGGTTCACATCAATAATGTACTCATCATTAATATCACAAAAAACTGGTGTTCCATTTGCATGAAGAATAGAATTTGCTGTTGCAATATATGAGCTTGCAACAGTTATTACCTCTCCACCTATAGGAAGGTCTGCTGCAACCTGAGCGAGATGAAGAGCAGTTGTTCCTGAACTTACTGATACTGCATAATCTGTACCGATATATCTTGCAAATTCTTCCTCAAATTTATCAACAGATTCCCCAAGAATAAATCTTTCATTTCTAAGTGCATTTATTGCTGCATCCTCCATTTCTTTGTTAAAAACTGGATTTGCCGGTGGAATAACATCCATTTTTATTTCACCTTTCTAAGAATTTTTGCTGGATTGCCTACAACAACTGTGTTTGGTGCAACGTCTTTTGTAACTACAGCACCAGCACCAACAAGTGCTCCTTCACCAATGGTATTTCCACAGACTATTATTGCCCCGGCTCCAATAGACGCTCCTTTTTTCACAAGTGTTGACATTGGTTTCCATTCTGGGTCATATGCTTTTGGTGTTTTATCATTCATAAAGCAAACATGCTGACCGATAAATACATCATCTTCAATTGTTACACCCGTTGGTATAAAAGCGAAAGGTTCAACCTTGCATCTATCACCAATAACTACTCCTTTTTGAATATCTACAAATGGTGCAATTTTACAGTCATTTCCAATTTTACATCCAAAAATATTTACAAAATCTCTAATAATAGTATTTTCTCCAATATCAGCATTTTCAATTATATAATATTTAGCTAGAAGCTTCATGGGTTCGGCAATAATGAATTCGTTTATCAATATTTTCATTGAGTTTCAATAAAATTTCTAAATTCTCTTAATGCATCTGGATTTCCAATGTGATAAAATCTTTCTTTTACTTCAAATGCTAGAAGTTCTTTTTTTGAAATTAGTTTAGAAAATAATTGACCCGTTGTATAAAAAGTGTTTTTAGAAATTAAATCTAATACTTTTTTCCTGAGAATGCTTGTCCCAAAATCAATATAGATCATATCTTTTGTTCTTTCTTTTTCCCCATAAGCAATAATTATATTGTTTTTTACAATTAGATTACTCTTATCATATTTGTTAGAATTTTTATAAACAGCCATTAGACCAAGTTTGTTATG
>CAZHIY010000009.1:0-18114 GCA_964533085.1 uncultured Thermoplasmatales archaeon
TGTTAAGGATTCTTTTATAACCTTTACATCAAGATTATTGTACTCTGGTATGGCAATAGCTCCAATTGTACTAAATATTAATATTTGAAGTATTAGAACTGTAAATATTTTTTTCATATTTCAACCCCTGCAGTTAATAGATATTACATATACTATATATAAATGTTAACAATAGTTAATTTAGAAATTAAAAAGGTATAAGTAGATTACTAAAAAAAGAGGATTCAATTGTTTTTATAGATGGAAATCAAAAATCCCACTCTTTATTTTTTTCAAAACTTGAAATATTTCATAAAGAATAATTCTATAATATGCGGAGGTTCTACTTGTGGATATTTTTACTTTTAATGTTGCAAGTCCGCTTTCTTCACCTAAAATATCTGATGCTTTTACTGTAATAGTATATGTTCCATTTTCGTCCCATGTATGTGATATTGTTACCTCCTCTCCAGATGGAAAAGGTCCAACGCATACTTGACCTGAGTCATCCCCCCAATCAAAACAATAAACTATATCATTATCTTCAGGATCTATAGAAACAATAATATATTCCAGTTCAAAACCAGGTTTTCCAATAGTAGGTCCATTGATATCAGGTGTTTCTGGAGGTTGATTACCAGAAATATCTAAAAAGTTTTCTACAAATTCATCTGTTTTTGTATTAATAGTAAAATTTGTGTTTTCATATTGATTTATTAATATTTCATTTTGTAATGAGCTGGCTCCTACTATACTTGAACAAATAAATAATACAATAATCACTAAGGAAATATTTCTTTTCACAAATATATTCTTCATATTTATTTCTCTCAATTCAACAATTGTTTATCTATATATTAATTTATTCCTGCATATATATAACTTTTTAATATTAATTTTAAAACGAAGCTTTTTATATTTAATAAATCATTACATTAACAACCGTTAATTATGGGGGATTTAAAATATGATAAAAAAGTTAGCTAGTCCATTGGTCATTGGAATTGTTTTATTGATGCTTGGAAATGCAACTATTGCTACTGCTTATTCAAATGAAATGCCCAAAGATACTGATGAATATTTGATTTTAGAAGATAACGAGATGGAACCATTAATGGCTCCAGATTGGTATGAAAAACCTGGTTCTTATGCTGAACTTGTTGGTTGGTATCAAACTTTAGAATCAAATTACCCAGACTATCTTGAAGTGTTTAAGGCAAATGAATTATATGAAACAGGACAGGCTACTGGTAGATATGATTGTTACTATGTAAGAATTACAAATGAAGAACTTGGTTTATACAAACCTGAAGTTCTGTTCTTAGGAAGTCCTCATGGTGATGAGGTAGCTGGTGGAGTTGGTCTTTACTGGTTTACAGATTGGTTAATGAGAATGGCATTTACAGATGAAAAAAATGATGAATTTTCAAAAGAATATTTGCAGTGGATAATTGACAATAGAGAAATTTACATTGAAGTATTGCATAATCCATATGGATATGATCATGGTCCACAAAGATATGATGGTAATGGTTGGGATTTAAATCGAGAAGCAGATATGGATGGTCCAGGTTCGCCAACTGGTGGTATTTGGGCAAGTGTTCCAGGAAAAACACTAGTAGAATTTCTTAATAATCATTTGTGCAGAATAGGGTGTGATTTCCATGCTGGGGTTCGAATGCTTCTTTATCCATGGGGCTCAACTCACAGCAATGTTATTGGAACAAGCCCAATTTCGGGATATTCGTATGATTATGCTCCTCCTGACTTCTATTTTTTTGATTCATCTAGTCTTAGAGTAGGTGATTTTATGGGAGATTATGGAGGAAATCTTAATGAAAATAATATTGTAACAATTGCTGGTACTGTTGGATATGTAGTATATGGAGGAATGTGCCCTTGGGCATATGGTGCTGATAAAGTAAAAAATCCTGTTGAGGCTCCATATGTTAATGGTAATTATCCTGGTGCTGGCTTGTTATGGCTTTCTCCTGAAATGTCAAATACTAAAAATATTCCTGAAAGTGAATTTGGAAATGACACTGTTCATAGGTATGGTGCAGAGGTTAGACGCTTTGTATTACACCAAACTGATCTTGCCCAACCCTATGTTAGATGGCATCCTAGTACAATTGATGATGGTGGTGAGGTTCCACCTGGAACAACGATTCCATTAAGATGGCAGGTTAATGGTAGTATGGTAGTTGATCATACATATATACAATGGGGAACTGACCCAGATCCAATAAATAATTATGACCATTCAACACCTGACTATGATGATTATGCTGGAGAGTATATTGGTGGTACTGGTTGGGATGGTGCGGAAAGTGGACAAACAGATGGTGTGATTTATGATGGTAATTTATATATTACTGATCCTGGAGATTATTATTTTGTAGCAAAAGCACAAGTAGATCAGGTTTATGCAGATGTTCTTGAACCAGATGTATATGGAGATGATCCATATCTGCGACTTGTAAAAGAACGAACAAATGATTCATATTATGAAATGCTTGAGGGAACCGATGGTACAGAAGAGATATTTGGTCAAACCTGGTGGTATTCTGACATTATTCATGTATCGGTTGTTAATGATGCACCGAATACACCATCTAAACCTGATGGGCCTAAGAATGGAAAAGCAGGTACAGAGTATACTTATTCGACAATAACATTTGATGGAGATGGTGATGAAGTATATTATCAATGGGACTGGGATGATGGAACCACCTCTGACTGGGAAGGACCATATTTTTCTGGTGAAACTGTTGAATCAACTCATACTTGGACTACAGCAGGTAGTTATCAAATAAAAGTAAAATCAAAGGATGTCCATGAATATGAGAGTGATTGGTCTGATCCTTTATCTGTTTCTATTCCAAGATATCGTATTGACGTCAGGGCAATTATAATAAGATTAATTGAACAGCTTCAACAAACGTTTCCAATATTTAATTTCCTATTAGACCTTTAAATCCATACTTATAAAGATCTTGATCAAAGCTTATGATTAAGTATTCATTAAAGAAAAGTAGATAAAATTAAGCTAAGGGGATAAAAGTATGAAGAAAATAATTTTAATCGGAATGATTTTTTTTATATTATTAGTAAATATTTGCGTATCTGCACATGTCCCCTATTTCGAACATCGTGATTTTTCTGAGGAAAAACCATTCATAGTTAGAAAAATGATTGCACAATCAAAAGCGACTTATTCTTGGCTTGAAAACGATGGAGTTAATCCTTCTGAAGATATAGATATTTATAAAATTGAGATAAAACGCTCCCTAAATTTATACCTGCAATTAATAATTCCTGTTGTTGATGATTATTATGAAGATTTTGTACCATGGTATGCACTTGTTGGTCCAGGTTTACCTGACCCTGGTCAACCTCTTCCTTTTGATATTCCTGATGGATACGGAGCAATTGTGATGGAGAATGTTGAACCTGGTACAGTGCGTGAAACCTTTTATGAACCCTTTGGGAACAAATCATATTATGAAGGACCAGAATTTAAACAAAAATTAAACGAAACAGGTATTTACTATGTTTATTGTTGGGATCCATATAAACAGGGGGGAGATTATACGATTGTGATAGGTGATTTGGAGATATGGGGTCCTTTGGACATTATCAGAGCCTTGATTTATACTCCTCTAATTAGACGTGGTCTAGAACTTCATATAATTTAATAATAATTAAAATTATAAAAATCATTAGTTACGAAAATAATAGGTATGATTTATGAAAAATAATAATTTGAGAAAGGGTATTATAATCGTTATAATTCTTGTTTTAATAATTTCAACAATATCCTCATATGCTGTTAGTAAAAATATCGAAATAAAAGAATCCAGTACAAACAAAATAATGGTTACTTTTGTCGAGAAATCTAATGGTCTTAATAATCCTGAAAAAGAAGGAGGGAAAACCGAACTGGAACTCGCAGATATTAATAATGATGGTCATTTAGATATTATTTGTGTTGGTGATCATGGTTCTCCTTATATTAATAGTGAGCAGCATGGAATCATGGTTTGGCTTGGAGATGGAATTGATACATGGTCAGTTAATCAGGTCGGTAATTTCGGTTATGGAGGTTGTGAAGCAGGAGATCTAAATTTGGATGGTTATCTTGATATAGTTTGGGGTGTACATCATAACTATGGTGAGCCTGGATTTGGTGATACTTTGATTGGTGCTGCTTTAGGTACTGCTTCTAATTGGATACCCTGGGCAGAAGGTCTTGGAACGGGTGGCGAGAATTATGGTATGTTTACTACAGATCTTGCTGATTTTGATTGCAATGGTCTTCTTGATATCGTATCTCAATCATTTGGTTGTTGTAATGGATATCATTTATATGAGAATCATGGAGATGGAACATGGAGCCATGAATGGTCAGTTCCTGGTGGAAATACATATAATAATATTGAGATAGGCGACTTTAACTCAGATGGATATCCTGATTTTGTTGGAAATCGTGAAGGGACATATGTGTATCTTGGAGATGGTTCTTTTGGTTTTACTCTTACACAAAATGGTCTTCCTTCTTCAAGTTGGAGAGGCCTTGATGTTGGAGATATGAATAATGATGGATATGATGATTTAGTAGTTGGTTTTTATTCTACGGGAGTTCATTGTTACATATATGATAAACAAAACAATGATTGGGATTCAGAATCTAATGGACTGCCCTCGTCAGGTACTTATTATCCACAATTTGGAGATATTAACGGGGATGGATATCTTGATATTGTAGCATATACTGATACTATAGGTTATTTATATCTTGGAGATGGTGATGGGAATTGGGATTCTGATGCAACATTTACTATGCCTTCTAATGGAGCGTACTCGGCATTTGTTGTTGATGGGGATTTTGACCATGATGGTCGTGAGGACATTGTTATACAGGCTGAAGAAGGTGATTGGATTTCTTATCAAAATTTACTCAAGGCCTTCTCTCCATATCAAGAGCCATCCGAGCTATTTGTTTTAGTTCAAGCCCCCAATGGAGGAGAAACATTAAGAAGTGGATCTATTCGTAAAATTCGTTGGCTCTCAGCTGTTCCACCATCACAAGAGAATTCAAAAGTTGAAATCCAAATTTCACTTGCTGGTGAATCTGGTCCCTGGGATACCATTGTTTCAGATATTCCAAACAATGGTTGTTATCAATGGTTGGTTGATGCTGGTGGATCAGTTAATTGTAGAATAAGAATAATTGCCTCAACATCATCTGATAGCGTTTCTACGATTTCTGCTTCTGATTTTACAATAATTGGTTTTAATGTTGATGCAAATGGTCCATATTATGGAGAAATTGCTGTACCTGTTCAATTTACAGGTTTTGCAGAAAATGGAACACCCCCATATGCATATAATTGGGATTTTAGTGATGGTAATACATCTGATGAACAAAATCCAACTCATACATATAATGAATATGGTAACTATTCTGTGACGTTATCTGTTACAGATAATGATGATATTACCATTCGTGATTCAACTTGGATTTTAATTGGTGGTGATAATAATCCGCCTAGAACTCCAATAATAAAAGGACCTACAACTGGAAAACCGGGATTTGATTATAATTATTCCTTTAATTCAACAGATGATGAAGGTGATCAACTGTATTATCTTATCGATTGGGGAGATGGCTTTGAACAGGTAATCGGAGTTTTTCCACAGGGTACAGAAGCAAATGCTTCGCATTCTTGGGTAAATAAAGGGACATATACAATAACTGCTCAAGCAGGAGATCAATTGGGTGCGATGAGTGATTTTGGTTTACTTACTGTAGAAATTCCAAGAGAAAAAAATATTGTTAAATCAAATCTTTTAAGACTATTGAAAGATGGATTTGTAATAAATCATCTATCAGAAGTATTAAATATTATATTTGAAATAAATATATTTAATCAAGGTGCAAGGATATGAAAAAAATTATCACTCTATTAATTTTTGTTCTTATGTTAATCCAGTTTATGCCTGTTAGTGCTGAAAGTTTAGATAAAACTGTAGAAAAATCTGGTAGTCCCTCATATTTTACCTGGCAGGATATTGATGGTGTTGATTATACTACCCCTATTAAAGACCAATCTCCAGCACCAACTTGTGAAGCTTATGCATTAGTTGCAACATTAGAAACGATTATGCAATATCAAACAGGAGAGATATACGAACCTGATCTATCAGAGTGTCACCTTTATTTTTATGCTGGAGGAACTTATGAATCTGGTTATGTTAATTTAGTTGATGCGGCAAACTACCTAGTTACTATTGGTGTACCTGATGAAGGATGCTTTCCAGACCCTCATAGACCCTTTGATTATCCATTTGAAAGCTTGCAAGGATGGGAAAATAGAACTGTAAAAATACAGGATTGGGGCTGGGTAGATTATGATATTGAATCTATAAAAACAGCTTTGATTGAATATGGTCCTCTTGTTGTTTGTATTCGTTTTTGGCAAGATTTCTTCTATTATTATGGTGGTATCTATACTCCCCGATGGGGTGGTAGGGCTGGAGGTCATGTAGTAACTATTGTTGGATACGACGATGTTGATGAATGCTGGATTGTAAAAAATAGCTGGGGAACTAAATGGGGGGAAGATGGTTGGTTCAGACTTGCATATGATGCAGATGTTTTTGCTGATTGGTATGGTCCTGGGACAGGTATTATGTACATTGATGGTGTCTATGGAAATTTAAAACCAGATGTACCAAAAATACAGATTGTAAGACCTTTAATTAAGCATACATATTTTTTAGGATTCCAATTACCAACATTACTTAAGAATTTAGAGATACAAAAAGCTGCTCCAAGAATAATTGGAAAAATTACTCTTGAACTAAGTGTAGAAAATTCAAACAAGGTAGAGTTTTTTGTTGATGATGAACTTGTCTATACAGATGATGAAGCGCCATTTGAGTGGATAATTGATATAAAATCTGGTTTACATATTATTGAAACCTATGCATATAATGACATAAATACCTCAAAGGATATTGTTGATGTTTTTATTTTTTTATAGATATTATGACAATTACAAATTCTAAATATTTTTTTATTAAAAATAGTAATATACCCAATTCGATTTTATATTATTAGATAACAATGACAGTTGAGGAATATTTCCAGATTATTTCTAAAGAAAATCCGTTGGAGTTTCTTTCAAAGCACATTTGCCCCTATCTTGTTGGAACACAGTGGGATATGATTCGAAAATGTGCACTTTTATTAGGTGTTACAAATGATCGACCTAATTTGCGGATGAGACTGCATATACTACTTTGTGGTGGGCCAGGTACAGGTAAATCAGAATTTTTAAGTTGGTGGAAGCAAAAGATGAATGGGATTCTTATTAATTCTGAACTAACATCAAAAACTGGTCTTGTGGGTGATGCTAGAGGTAGGACAATTCATCCAGGTTTACTTGCTCAATGCAATGGTAATGTCCTTTTAGCTGATGAACTTGATAAAATGTCACCAGATGATCAAAATGGACTTTTGCAGACAATGGAAGAAGGTGAGTATGTCATTACTAAAGCTAAGAATAGGCAGGCCTTTAAAGCAGAAATTCGTGTAATTGCAACCTGCAATAATATTAATAAGATTCAGCAACCTTTAGTTGATCGTTTCGATTTCCCTTTTAAGGTTGAAAGGGTCTCACGGATTCAACGAGCTGAGTATGTTTCTGATATTATAGATAGTTTTATGGGTAAAAATGCAAAGGATTATTCTCTTGTAGTTAAAGGATATCTTGATTGGGCTCGATCTGCAAAAACTCGTATTGATCCTGCTGAAGAACCTGCAATTAAAAAAGCAATTAAGGATTATATTTTAAACACGGATGCAAGTATCGAAGGAATTTCTTATAGAAGTCTTGAATTTTCAATTTTACGTATTGCTTATGCTCTTGCTTTGCTTGAAAGAAGGAAAATTCAGGAACATCATATCAATTTTGCAATAGATTTAAAGGATAAAATTATAAAAAATTTCATTGGTATCGAAAAGTGATATAGAATTCCTATACAATTTATTATTTAAACTTATTTTTTTATTTAAACATAATAGGTAAAAATTAATAAAAAAGATTTCTAGCAAAGCTGTTTTATATAAGAAAAATATTTCAATTAGGTAGAATAAAAAAAGAATAATTGGTATAATTACTGTGAATCTTACAATATAATAAATTTTTTAAATTCTAAAAATTTTGAACAAAACTTATAAACAAATTAACTATTGTTAATCTTATTTTAGGGTAAAAAAATGAGCGAGCATCATAATAATAAATCAAATTTATTAGTGAAATTATCTAGCAAACAAGGTATATTATTTCATCTAGCAGGAATTGCGGCTATCATTTGGTTCTTAGCAAGAGTTTTGCCCAGACCAGATCGTATTCGCTATCCCTGCCAGCAAATGTCGATTTCAGTAGCAATTGGTTATATTGCTTTTTGGAGTTTATTATGGAGTGCAATATTTCATGGACTTGGTTTATGGAGTAGAAGGGTAAAATATAAATCAGCTGCTATTGCACCTGTTATTCTAGTTGCTTTTGTATTAATTTTCTCAATTACAAGCAATGTATATGCTGTTAATGAATTGGAGGATGAAAATATAATAACGAGGTGGGATCCTATACCAAAAGAACCAATTGGTACTCCTCAAGGCTATAAACCTGGAAGAGTAGTTTGGGGATGGAACGCTAATGCTACAGAGGAGGTGTTGAACGGATATTGGTGGGAAAAACAAAACAACAATCAAACGATAATTGATCAGATGTTTTCTTTAGGATTAAAAACATTAGCTGATACAGATAATGATTACTCGGCATGGGGCCTTCTTTTCAGACATTTCAATCAGGAGCATGGTTATGGGGATGTTGGTTACCAATCTGGTGAGAAAATTGCAATAAAAATCAATCTAAATAATTGCGGCTCCTATACAAGTGAGGATAACCAAAGAGATGCAAGTCCAAATGTCGTCAAAGCTTTGCTAAGGCAGCTCATAAATATATTAAATGTTCCTCAGGAGGATATCACAGTCTACGATGCATCCCGACAAATGTCAAATTGGCTCTACAATCGCGTTTATTATGAGGAATATCCTGCAAATCCATTAATCCCTGAATTTCCTAATGTTCAATATGTAGATTCCTCTGGAGGGGCATCTGGTCGTGAAAAAGTTATAGCAAGTAGTGAAAGAATATATTTTGCAGCTGGGGACTGTGAATATTGTACACTTCCAACCTGTGTTGCTGAGGCTGATTATCTAATTAATATGCCAATACTTAAAAGACATCCAATAAATACAGGTGTTACACTTTCTGGTAAAAACTTTTTTGGCACATGGATGGAATTAGTATCAAATGTTCATTCATACCTCTATCTATCTTTTACCCTAGGAAATCCTGCACCGCAAACTGATCTATTAGCCCATAAAGATATTGGTGGAAAGGTCGTTTTATATATAGGAGATGGTCTTTTTGCAACTCCTAATGATCATGCCGTTATTGGTAAATTTCAAATGTATCCTTTTAACAATGACTGGACAAACAGCCTTTTCTTATCACAAGATCCTGTTGCAATTGATTCTGTCATGTATGACTTCTTGCATGCTGAAGGAACAAACCCTTGTGAAGGATCACAAAACTATCTGCATCAATCGGCAAATCCACCACTAAATGTATATGATCCTGAGAATGATGGAAAATTTTTATCAGATAGTCTAGGTGTTCATGAGCATTGGGATTCAAATGAAAATATTTTTTCTTCTGAGCGTTATTCAGGGCCTACAAATGATGGGATAGATTATATCTTTGCTGCTGGAGAAAATCTAGAAGTTGAAGCATATGGACCTTATTATGGACTGGTCAATGAACCTTTACAATTTAATGGATATGTACTAGGTGGATATCCTCCTTACAACTGGGAATGGGATTTCGGTGATGGAGGTACATCTGATGAGCAGAATCCATCTTATGTCTATACTGCTCAAGGTAACTATTCAGTTTCTTTAACAATTAAAGATAGTATTGGTAATTCGTCCAGTGATTATACTTGGTCTTGGATACAAGAATCAAATAATCCATCAAATCAACCTAGTATTGATGGCCCAACAACTGGTAAACCAGATATTTCCTATGATTACACATTTGTGGCAGATGATCCAGAGGGTGCTATTATTTGGTATTACATAGATTGGGGTGATTCCACAAATACTGGATGGTTAGGTCCGATTGGTTCTAATGAATCAATACTAAGATCACACCAGTGGTCTGAAGAGAGTACTTTTACAATTAAAGTAAAATCAAAAGATCCATATGATGCTGAAAGTCTTTGGCAGGAACTGGAAATAAATATTCCACGTCAAAAAAACACAAACAATTCATTATTACTGAGGTTATTACATATTTATCCAAATCTACCCAGATTATTATACTACTTGTTCCAGCAATAAAAGAATATTCCAATCAATTATTCTTCAAAATATATGCTACTAAATATTAATTAACAGAAAGTATTACCTTAATTTTGAGATTTATGAATAAAAAACAATTGCCACTTACAGAAAAAGGATGGAAGGATATACTAAGTGATGAGGAATTCTATATTTTAAGAAAAAAAGGTACGGAACCTGCTTTTACTGGGAAATATATTTATAATAAAGATAAAGGTGTATATGTTTGTAAAGCATGTGAAAATGAGTTGTTTTCCTCAGATGTAAAATTTGACTCAGGTTCAGGTTGGCCAAGTTTTTGGGATGTAATATCCAAGGGAAATGTTGAATTAAAGTTAGATAATAACCTTGGAATGAGACGAATTGAGGTTTTGTGCAAGCGATGTAAAAGTCATCTCGGCCATGTTTTTGATGATGGTCCTAAACCTACTGGCAAGAGGTATTGTATAAATTCTGCAAGTCTTAATTTTAAAAAGAAAAAAAATTAAAATCTACAAGAAGCTCTTCCTTGTTTTTGCAGATATTTTTGATGATATTCTTCTGCTGGATAGAATTCCTTTACAGGTGTAATTTCAGTAGCAATTGCTTTTATATATTTTTTTTGAATTTGTTTTTTTGATTCCTCTGCAAGATTTTTTTGCAGTTCATTATGATAAAAAATTGCGGATCTATATTGTTTTCCAATATCTGGACCTTGTCTATTTTTTTGAGTTGGATCATGAATGTCCCAAAAAATTTCTAGTAATCTCTCATAAGAGATTTGTTTACTGTCATATTCAATTTGTATTACCTCAGCATGTCCTGTCTTATCTGTACATACTTGTTCATAGGTTGGATTTTTTAAATTACCTCCCATATATCCAACAGTAGTATTTTTCACTCCTTTTATGTTTTGAAATTTTACTTCTACTCCCCAGAAACATCCTGCTCCAAAAGTTGCTTTCTCCATATTCATTTTCCATAAGAAAATAATATTAATAAATTTTTATCTTGTTGTATATTTGGTATAAAACTAATCTAATATTGTGAAGGATTTATCAATAGTAATTAATGTATTATTTGCAGTATCAAAAGCCTTAATCCAGTAGTTAATGGTGGTATTAGTAGGGAACTGTCCAAGCTCCAGTCCAAATATTGGATCATTTGACTGGTTTTTCAATAGATCTTCCTCATGTCTTTTTTGTACAGGGTTATCTGCATATCTGAACATATCAGTTGATATTTCTTTGGTTCCATTGTACCAACTTAGAACTACCTTCTTAATTTCAAAAGGACTATCTTCTGTTACATTTGCAAATATTGCTATATTACTTATATTGGTTGGATTGTCAGGTTTGTGATAAAAACTGTTAACATATGGTCCCCAATTATGTCCACTTTCGTTTACTGTAATTGATATTGCATATGTTGAAATCCCACCGATTGTATCTATTGCTCTTGCTGAAAGTATGTGGTCTCCTATCTCAAAGCTACTTAGGTTCCAATCAACAGACCATTGATTTTTTCCGTTTGCACCAATCCATTCGCCATAATCAAATGATACTTCTACCTTTTCAACTCCTAAATTATCCGAGACATGTCCCTCTATTGTTAATATCTCTTTTTCAACTATATCACCACTCGAGGGTATATCAATTCTTATTTCTGGAGGAAATTTATCAATTAATCTTATAAAAATATCGTCCTGGGCATCACCGCACACTGCAATTATTGAATAATCTCCTGGTTGAAAATTAGATGTATCCCATTCATATGACCATTCAAAATTATTAATTAAAACTTCATAAGGAGTTCCATTAATATAAATAGAAATATCATCAGTTGCTATACCATTGATAAGAATCTTTTCGCCAATATTGAAAATCGGTTTTTCAAAAATATTTCTATCAGGATAAACAATCTGTACTTTATCATCAGAGGTTAGCATTTCTACTGTTAAAGAAAAATTCAGAATAACATTACTATTACGTGCCTTATTTTTAAATACAAAATACCAATCATTCTCCTTTGCATTAACAATAAAATCGCTATTTTTACAATTTAAATAATTATAACAATTGAATCTCTTGCCTTGTTTATAATTATTGAAATTTTCTTCATCTACAATGAAAAAATCTATCTTTCCCTCTCGCTCATATGCTCCTTTATCATCTATCCAAAGAATACTTTCATGAATCTGATATGACATTGTGTCAAAAGAAATCTTGAAATTAATACCTCCTTCAGGCATTTCTTTGTTTGAGTATTTCTTTTTGATAGGTGAAAGAGCAGGTAGCCAAATATTATAATTCTTTTCAACTGGATTTTTTAATGTTTTTATACGATTATATTGTGCAAGACCTAATGGTTTCTTAAGATTGCCATATTGTATAATGAAGATATAACTACGGTTTTGACCAAGTTCAAAGCTACATCTTCCATCAATATCAGTATAATTCCAGATACTATAAATTGGTCCATCAACAGAGTCAGGAATCTTATCAATTCTTTCATATATTTTATCGAACAAAAACTGAATAATTTTACCTTGTAATAAAGGAGGAATTGAGTTCCAAATACTTTCAAGACTTTGAAAAAATCTGAATTTTAACCAAGTTATATCATTTGGACCCCAAACTGCAACTGTTATTCTAGCACCATCAACAGGTTTAAAAAATCTATCCATAACCTGGAAGGAAATTGTTTTTCTATCCTCAGAATGAATATAAGTTGGAGTAACCTCATAGATACTATCATCACCATTCCAACCAAAAACACTAGACATATCTTTACCCCAACCATAAGTATAAACATCTGGAATATCAACAGTTCCTCCAGTATCAGACCACCAATTATCATTTTGATGCCATCCTCTTTCAAAGAACTCACGCCAAACATGATCCTCTCCAATATTAGAAACTACAACAGAAGGAATAAGAGCGGTTCTTTGGGCAGCAACTGCTATTTTTGAGAGCTCTCCACACCATCCGTTATGTTCATGAGCGATTATTATTGGTTGGCCTGGTCTATCACCAGTTGCCTGTGCTGGAACTGTTTTTCCAATCCAATAACTAACTGCCTCAATTGCAGTTGGATGATCTTCAATAGTCGTTGTCCACAAACGTTGGCCATATTGAGTGTAAGACTTGCAATCCCATAGATAGTTTATCTCTGATAGTTTTTCTTTGAGGAGTGGGTAACCTAAATCATTATGATTAAATAGATAGCTCCTCCAAAACTCTTCGTAAATAAATTCAGCATTCTCACTAGATATCTCCGGATGAACAACATACCAATAATAGATTTCTGGCGGATACTCATATTGTTTTTCAATGTCATCTTCAAGAACTTTGTACTTTATTGTGGAATAATAATTTCCTCGACCGTCATCATAATCCACAATATCTGCATATCTAATCCATTCATCATTTTCATAAAGAATCAGCACGTTATCCTTTAGTAATTCAACAGGAGGAACGTTTCCAATTGATGAACAAGCAATAGAAAAGGCAATTTCATCTACATATTTCTTGTTTATATCAAGTATTAAATCTGCATACAAATCTCCGTCAATTTCATGGAACTGCCGTGCAAGTTTTCTTTGAATCCATTTAGGTGATTTAGCAATAGCTTCCTTGGTTTTTTCAGATAAACTATCAGTATAAGCAGTAATATTTTGTTCTTCTAAAGTTAAATTATCTAAATCAAATTTAATATAATAATCAGATTCAGCTTGAATTTCAATTTGACTAGTTATTCTTCCAACAAATTTTTCATTATCATCTACAAAATCATTTAAAGAATAGGCAGAATTAGATAGTCCTGGGAGAATAAGACAAACGGTGAATATAATAGTAAATATTGCTTTCAATTTGATATGACCCCATTTTATAAATTTAAATACTCACCAGATTATAAATATAATCTTACTTATAAATAAATGTTATGTATAATCTACATTTCATCAAATGGTGGTTTATCAGGTCTGCTTGTGTAATAAACTGCTTTAGCCCAACAAGAAGAATTTGAGGATTTACAATTACATTTTTCTTTTATGTAATCATCCTTATTATGAATATCATTTAATGATATCACTTTTATACCGCCAGAATTAAAGTCAATTCTGTAAATTTTTTCTTCCGAGTTAAGATAAAAACTAGGATTACAGTTAGACCCTTCAAAAAATATTTCATGGGCTTCTATACCATTTTTATCATAAATATCCCAACTATAACATTCATCATTCAATATAAACTGTAAAATAGAAGGAATAAATACCCTAACTAATGGAGCAACTTTTATCCAAAACTTATCATCAATTCTTATCATCTTGAATTCTATATTATTTATAATTTTACTAAACCTAATCTGGTCTTCATTCATTGCAAACCCTTAAAATCATCATTTATTAAAAGCATATCCATTATTATTAAATACTAGCCTAAAAGAGGGTTTAATTTTGATTACAAATCGTTGCTGCCAATAGCCCACACTCCATCACGAAAGCTACCGAAAACAACTATTGGTCTATTATTTTTCATTAGAATAGTATATTGACCAAATGCTAAATCCATTGATATAGGAAAACCTTCAACCAATTTAACCTTCCATAATAAAGAATTATTTGATGCTAGATTAATAGCAATCACATAGCTACTAAATATAAAAGGTTTAAGAGCAGATGCTGATACAATCAACACCGGATTTGAAGAATTTCCACAAATAGTCATAACTGAGGAAGGTAAATGTTTCCCATTTTCATTAACCAGATCATCTATGATGATTTCTTCAATAATACTACCATCATAAGTTGAAAAATGAACTAATTTTCCTCCAAAGGGATCTATATACCAGAAACCTCCTCTTGGATCATATGCAAAAGATGCATAGGTTTGTAAGGGATACTCCTTCCTCCATTCTTCTGCCCAATAATTACCTTTATCAGCTATTGCAAATAAGTGTATATCTCTTTGCAGACTTGGATGTTCTCTATATCCATCAAAATATATTGTTTTATTAATGAGCGTAGGACTTGCTTGGCTTGGTCCACCAAACTCGAAATACCAACATTCAGTTAATCGGTTATCAGCATTTGGATTATCAGAATCTATGTCAACTGCATATAGTCGTGCATGATGAAGAAGTGTCGGTCTTCCTCTTGGTCCTTTATATTGAGTTGAAATATATATTCGGTTTCCTTTAACACATGGTGTATTTATTGTTGAAAAAAATCCTGGATCATCAATGTTTAGTATTCGATATATTGGATGAATTTTCTCATCCTCACCTAGAAACTTCCAGCCGATGAGGGATCCATCACTTATATTATATGCATAAATAGGACCTCTATCTGTAGCAATAATTAATGTACCATCTTCAGTAATAACAGGGCTGAATGGTATTCCTCCAAATGGGATTTCTGAGATCCACTCAACAATCTTACTATCATTATCACAATCAAATGTATCAACCTTGATGACAACACGGTTATCACATGCGATAACCTGCCCATGAATATCAACCATTGGTGCTGAAAAAAATGCGTAAAAATTTAGCAAATCACCAGAGGACCATAATCGATTCCCATCATAATCATAAATAACAAGATTGTCTTTTATTCCTGAAAAAGTACACGCTGCAATTTCACCATTTCCAGAAATTGCATTACCTTTTGCACCAGCTTTTTCTCCCATAAGTTCACTACGATGCCATAAAATTTCTACATTATTTTTTGGTACAGGTAATGAAATATAATCTGAAAGAGTAGGATCGCTATGTGCCATACCACCACCCCACTCTGGTAAAATAAAGTCTATTTCACTGTAGGCACATGGTAATCCCGAAGTCAGAATGATTACTAAAGAAAATACCGAAAATATAAACCTGACTTCTTTATACATAATATAACTAATTTTTATTTAGTATAAATATATTTTTATCTTCTAATGTTAAAAAATAATATAATATATATTGATTTAGAAATCTAATAACTTTGTTATTAATGGAAAAGCGTTTAGAAATCGTTCAAAAAGCTTTTCAAATAATAGATATGTAAATATTTTGCTTTTTGGCATAGTGATTTCAAGATATCCCCATTCACTTTCTAAACCATATTCATCTTTAAGTTTTGCCTTAATTGTGTAATCTCCTGTTTTTTGCCAAGTATGATTTTCACATATTTGTTCACCATTTTGGTAAGGTCCGAGCCAATCACTATTTGAACCATCTCCCCAATCCCAAAAAACATAGATATCGTCTCCATCTGGATCTACCACATTTGAGATGCAGTAGGTATATTCCTCTCCGATTCTACCATCAAAGGGACCTTCAATTTCTGGTGTTATTGGTGGATAATTGATATCTTGCTCAATAATAGCGATAGTTTCATCAATTGCTTCCTTGCCATTATTATCATTAACGACTAATGTTACAGAATAAGTCCCTTTTATTGAATAAGTATGTGTTGGATTTTGTTCATTTGATGTCTCACCATCACCAAAATCCCAATACCAAAGATAATCTGGTTTTCCACCATATGCACTGCCTTTAAACACAACAGGTTCATTTTCAACACTGCTATATGGACCATGGGCATCTGCATATAGTTCATTTTCACCAAATGCAAAATCCATTCCATTACCAGCACCTATAAACACTTTTCCAGCGGCAATTGCTGGAGATGATTTCATACCGATATCCCCACCGATATTATATTGCCATATCATATCTCCGGTAAATGCATCACTACAGTGAAAATAAGCAGGGGTGCCACAACAAGGATCATTACCATAAAAAACTTTATTATCTGCAACAGCAGGTGATGACCAGATACCATTGTTTATAAGAAATTGCCAAACAAGATTACCAGTTTCTGCATCCAAACAAAACAATCCTTGACCACTAGACCCGATGTAAACATTTCCATAGGCGATTGCTGGTGAAGAATGAACTTCACCTTCCGCATTAAAACTCCATATAAAACTTCCATCATCTGCGCCTAAACAATAAACAAAATTGTCATTTGATCCAAAATATACTTTACCATCGTATACTGCTGGTGATGACCAAATTCCACTTGTTGTTGAATATGACCATACAAAATCTCCATTTGTTGTATCTAAGCAAAAAATATCTCCGCTAAGTGAACCAAAATATAATCTGCCATTAGAAATTGCTGGAGCTGTCCATATAACATTTCCAACTGAGTATTCCCAAATAAGACTTCCATTGTTAGTATTTAGACAGTATAATGAACCATCGCTAGAGCCAAAAAAGACTTTATCATCTTTTACTGTTGGTGACGATTCTATCATAAAATTGGTATTAAACTTCCAAATTTGGCTGCCATTATCAGCATTTAAACAATAAAAATTAGAGTCTTGAGATCCAAAAAATACCATGCCATCATATACTGCTGAGGAACCAGTTATTTGACCTTTTGTTGAAAAATTCCATAATTCATTACCATTAGTCATATCAAAACAGTAGAATTTTTTATCTAGTGAACCAATATATACCTTTCCATCAACTACATTGGGTGAAGTAGTAATTAGATAATCTGTTTGATATGACCATAATACATCATTTTTTTATGGAGCTTTGGATGTTGAAAAGCAATACTGATCTAAATACTCATGAAACATTGTACACCAATCCATATCAATCTGTGCATATTT
>CAZHIY010000010.1:0-17973 GCA_964533085.1 uncultured Thermoplasmatales archaeon
GGCCTCCACCTTGCGAAGGTGGCGATCTTCCGCTGATCTACCAGCCCTATTTCCAAATATTTAAACAGAATGATTATTTGATTATTTCCATTTATATTATTAACTAAAAAGATTTGTTTTTAGAATTAATCAATGCTTCAATAACAGGAAGTTTCTCACCCATCATGAATTTCTCAAGTGATCCGCCACCAGTACTAATATGAGATATTTTTTTATCAAGACCTAACTTTTCTACTGCAGCCACAGTATGACCTCCTCCAACAATAGAAAAAACGTTAGATTTTGCAACAAAAGTAAAGATTTCCTTTGTTCCCTTCATAAAAGCAGGATTTTCAAAAACTCCACATGGTCCTGATAAAAAAACAGTTTTTGCATCTGAAAGAATATTTTTAAAACTCTCAATTGATTTTTCACCGATATCATAAAGGTTATAGTTTGTTGGCAGCTCAGATACATCTATCTCTGTTCTTTTTGTATTTTCCTGTTGAGCAAAATCAAGTGGAAGATAAATCTTATCCTTATATTTTGAAATTAGTTTTTTGATTTCATTATAGTTTTCAGGAGTTCCCTCTTTTTCAAGCATTTCTTCATTTTTATCACCCAGATTTATACCTTCAGCTTTTAAAAAGGCATTTGCTGGAAGTCCAGTTAGAATTATTTTATCTGCTGTTTTATTATCAAGTAATCTTTCAATTGTGACAATAACATCTGAAAATTTTGCACCACCAAATAGAAATACCGAAGGTTTTTCTGGTTTTTCAATTATTTCTCTTAAAGTACTAAGCTCTTTTTCCATAAGACGACCTGCACAAGATGGCATAACCTCTGTAAATCCAACCAATGAACATTGAGCTCTATGAGCCGCAGCAAAGGCATCGTTTACAAATATATCAGCAAGTAGATACAGATTTTGAACAAGATCTGATTGAGCATGCTCTTTGGCGGTTTTTTTTTCTGTTTCACCGTCAAATTTTCTAACGTTATCGAGTAACAATACCTCTCCATTCTGAAGATTTTTTATTTCATCCTTCGCTTTTTCTCCGAACAAATCATCAACATATTTTATCTTTTTCCCAAGTAAATTTTCAAGAGATTTAGCATGTTTTTCAAGATTTGTAAAATCCCAACTTCCCTGTCGTCCCTGGTGTGCCAAAATAACTGTTTTTGCATTCTTTTCGATAAGCTCTTTAATAGTTGGTAATGCTCTCTTGATTCTAGTTGTATCAAGTATATCTAATGTATTTTTATCAAGAGGCATATTAAAATCTACTCTTAATAGAACTGTTTTATTTTTTAAATCAAAATCATCAAGTGTGTTGTACATATTCATAGATAAATCCTCCACAAAAATCGATATTAAAAGTTTTTATTTAAACATATTTAAAAATACGATTTTTTATTTTAAAAAAATTGATTTATAATGTCCTTGTTATTTCAACTTCACTAGTGGATTTTGTATTATTAACACAAATATAATTTATAAGATCTATTAATCTGCAGGAATAACCCCACTCATTATCATACCACGATAAAATTTTAACAAAATTTCCATTTTCTCCCATAACTTTTGTACTCAAACCATCGATAATTGCAGAATGTGGATTTCCAATTACATCTGTAGATACAAGTGGTTCTTCAGAATATTCCATTATTCCTCTGAGATTGTTTAAGGAGGCATTTTTTAAAGCGTTATTAACCTCATCTTTTGTTACATTTCTTTTTAAAATACAAGTGAAATCTGTTAAAGATCCATCTGGTGTTGGAACTCTAACCGCAATACCATCAACCCTTCCTTTAAGTTCAGGAATTACAAGTGTTACTGCTTTTGCTGCTCCAGTTGTGGTTGGGATGATCGAAACAGCAGCCGCTCTTGCTCTTCTTAAATCTTTATGCGGGAAATCAAGGATACGTTGATCGCTCGTATATGAATGAATTGTTGTCATGAATCCTTGTTCTATCCCAAAATTATCGTTTAAAACTTTTACAGGAGGTGCCAGACTATTTGTTGTACAGGATGCATTTGAAATTATATGGTGTTTTTCAGCATTATAAAGGTGCTCGTTTACACCTAAAACTATTGTTAAATCCGGATCCTTTGCTGGTGCTGAAATGATTACTTTTTTTGCCCCTGCTTCAAGATGTTGTGAAGCACCTTCACGGGTACGGAATAAACCCGTGGAATCTATTATAACATCGATATCAAGGTCTCTCCAAGGTAACTTAGAAGGATTAACCTGAGATAAGAATTTGATAAATTTGCCATTGACTATAATACCATCGTCTTTGGCCTCAATGCTACCATTAAATTTACCATAGATCGAATCATATTTGAAAAGATGAGCAAGTGTTTGGGTGTTACCCAGATCGTTCACTGCTATTACTTCAAATTTATTTCCATATTGAGAATGACATAAAGCTGCACGTAGTGTATTTCTTCCAATTCTTCCAAAACCGTTTATTGCAACTTTGATCATCCCTTCCACGTTTTTATGAATTATCGATATTCTATATAATACTTCCGACAAGAAATGTGCTAGCTGCCTTAGTTATTTTTACCGTTCTAATCTCCCCAATTTCAACCTTATCCTTTAAAACAACAGGTTTATAATTTTCAGATCTTCCAACAATAGTACCATCTTTACCTTTTTCAGTTATAAGAACGTTATATTTTTTTCCAATATGTTTTTGATTTTGTTGTTTTGATATTCTGCTACACAAATCTGTTAAATATTTTGAACGCTCCTTTACAATAATAGTTTTTACTCGTCCCTTCATACTTTTTGCTTTTGTATTTGGACGCGCTGAAAAACGAGTTATATTTGTAATATCAGGTTTTAATTCTTCTAAAAGATTCACAGTGTGCTGAAATTGACTATCTGTCTCTGTTGGAAAACCAACTATAACATCTGTAGAAATGGTAATATCAGGATAAGATTGCCTAAATTTTTTTATAATTTTTAAGAAATCATCAACAAAATATTTCCTATTCATTTTTTTTAAAATTACATTGTCACCTGATTGAACTGGGAGATGTAAAAATTTGTATATTTTTAATGATTTATAACCATTAATAATTGAGTCAATATTTTTCAAACAAGTATAAGGATTCATCATCCCAATTCGAACTCTAAATTGACCATTAATTTTACTTATCTCTATAAGAAGTTCACCCAAATCATGTCCACTATCAAGGCCAAAAGAACTCGTGTCCTGGGATGTAAGTTGTATCTCTTTACAACCCTGCCTGATGGCAGAGCAAATATCTTGAGTGATTTCATATATTGGATAACTTTTTAGTTTACCACGGGCTAATGACGTAATACAGTAAGAGCATGAAAAATTACAACCTTCCGCAATAGATATTGGAGCAAAAATATCATCATAATACTTTGATAATTTTGTTTTATTCATAAGCTTAAAAATCGGTTTTTCATGATTTATTACATCTAAGATCTGATAAGAATATTGAGGTGGAAGCAATTGTACATTGGGTACTATGGATTTAACTTGGTCGGATTGAATGGAGGCCATACATCCGCCAACAATAATTTTTTTACCAGTATTTTTTAAAACTTTAAGACGGGATAACATACGTTGTTCGGTTGTATCAATTACAGTACAAGTAAGTAAAATCAATGTATCTGCATCATTTATATCATTAACTAATTCATAATTGCTCTCTTTTAAAATTCCTTTTACTAAACTAGCATCACTTTTATTTGCAGTGCAACCATAAACTTCTAGATACACCTTCATAGACAGATTCGCTAAGAGAAGATGTACTATTTAATTGCTTGCTCAACTCTTTCAAGTACAAATTTTTTATCAAGATTTGATAAAAAGTAGCCAGCTCGAGGTCCTTTTTCTTGTCCTAATATAATTTGATAAATTGTTTTAAAGGCTGTTTTTATTGGAATTTTATCTTTTTGTGATGAATCATAAATTGCATTATGAACATTTTCTGCTTCCCAATTAATTGAAGATAAACTTGTGAGAAGGGAATTCAAAAATCTAATTTGTTCTTCAGCTAAGTTTACCTTTGGCATATTCTGTTTCACATCAAATTTTACCATATCCGGAGCAAATTTTTCTAACCAATAACTTGCATGTTCAGCTCTCTGTTTCAAATGATTCTCATCATCTTTATTCAATACTTTTGGGATTTGTTCAGTTCTTAGAAGGATTTTTTTAACATCCTTCCAATCCTTTCCAATTTGAACAAGGGTAACTAAATGTCTATAGGGCAGTTGAAAAGGAATTGTTTTTGGAATATTATATGGTTGAGAAAGATCATATGTCTTTTTTAAATCCTTCATGCCCTTAATTGCTTCTTCTTTTTCAAAGTAGACCCTTTCTAGTTTATCATATTCATCAACAAGATTAAGTAGACCAAGACCTGAATCAAAAACAAGATGTTTATCTGGTTGATTATTTACTATTAAAAATCTTAGAACTTCAGGAGGAGTCATATTTAAAAGTTCTTCTGCACTTAGTGCTGTACCTTTTGAACTATGCATTGCGCCCATTCCCTTCAACATGATAAACTCATAAACAGAATATTTAGGAGCAGGATAATTATATATTTCTTCTACAATAGCTTTACCAGTATCTCTTGCTCCTCCAACAGTTCCTAAATCTTTTCCAAAAGGCTCAAAGGTTACATTAAGCATTTTCCAACGTGCTGGCCAATCAACACGCCATGGAAGTTTTCCAACTCCTCCTTTTTTGATATCAACTTCTCCAGAGTGACCACAATCACACTTGTATTCAATAAATGGATATTCATATAGGGATGGTTTTGTATCTGTGATTCTACCACATTTTTCGCATTTGACATTAAAAGGAATCCATTCTTTTGGAAGTTCTCTTTTTGATATTTTTTGAATAATGTCTTTTATTTTATCTGTATTTTCCAATGCTATCTGTATTGCATCATTGTATTTTCCACTTTTATACATCTCATTTGCTCTGTAGATTTTTGGTTTTACACCAATTTCTTTTAATGCATTTAAAAAAGAAATCAAGTAATGATCCGCGTAGCTTTTATGGTCTCCACAAGGACATGGTATTTCTGATATAGGCATACCAACATATTTTTCATAGGTTTTTGGTAAATATGGATATACTTTTCTTAGATGATCAAAATCATCTGCAACATAAATTAGTTCTGCATCTCCACCTTTGGATAAAAGGCATCTATAAACTGAATCAGTTGTTAGTATCTCACGCATATTGCCTATATGGATAGGACCAGATGGAGTTATGCCTGTAGCAAGAATATGTTTTTTATCTTCTTTTAGTAATTCATCAGCTAAAACATCTGCCCAATGCATTTATAACTCCTTTAAAAAAGCAGTTTATATTATTCTTGCTCTTATCAATGCACGAAGCGGTACACCATCAATACTATTTTGAGCTCTTTTATTCAGTACAGCTAAACATAAAACAGGTTTTCCTTTCTCTGCAGTTGTTGCTTTTATTGCACTTTTGAATGTGACTCCAGTTCCAACTACGTCATCTATCAAAATTGTTTTTTTATTTTTTACATTAGCATAATTTGAAGAAAAGGCTCCAGATTTTTGATGATGAGGTCGGAAAATTGCCATCTCAAGACCTAATTTATCAGCAATAAATGTAGCAAAAGGTATTCCATTTACAGCAATACCAATAACAGTATCGGCATCTTCACATTCTTCAAGAATAATATCACACATAGCATCTGCTATAAATCCTAATCTGGAAGGATATACCCCTATAGAACGCCATCCGATTTTGACATCACCAGTTGGTTTTTTTTCTTTCCCTTTCCCCAGAAGCCATACAGCTGTTTCTTTTGAAACATTAAGCTCTTCAGCTATCTCATGTTCTGTAAGCCCGCTCTCTTTGTATTTAAATGCTTTTTTAATGAGTGCCTCAACTTCCTTCATACAACTACACCCTCAAAAACTACGTATATAAATTCAATATTTAGATTTTTGCTAAAAATATAATGATAAACGAAAAGACAACAGTAAAACTAAAATATTACAATGATATGTAGTAATATAAAAAATGTGAGAAAGTGAGATAATATGGCTAAACAGAAAAAAACTGAAGGATTTCATTCGGCAGCTGGACTTATTAGATACTTTGATGCTGAAGAAAAGACCTCACTTAGAATTCCACCTTGGTTTGTAATTGCACTATGTGTAGGTACTATACTTGTGGTAACAGCAATTAACATAATATATAAGATTTAAAAATCCTAAAATTAATTTTTTATTAGTTTCTTTATAGTAAGCTGTTTTGCTAGTTTAAGGGCTTCATCAATTTTATTCTTATTTGGCCCACCGCATTGAGTCATTTTTGGATTGCCACCACCACTTCCGCCAAGAATTTTCCCTATTTCAGGAGCTATTTCTCTAAGATCAATCTCTACACTATCAGATGCTATAGAAACAAGTTTTTTTCCATCAAAAATATGTACAACATAATTATCCTCTTTAGCAATTGTTCCAGCAAGTGTCGTTCCTTCCGATGAAGAAATTCCAGTAATAATTTTAATCTTTGTCCCAGGGATAATCTCAGCTCCACTGATTAATATTTCAATTTCATCTGAAGAAATCTTCTTTTTATCTTTTCGTGTTTTTTTCCATTCATTGAAAAGATCCTCAATTGCTTCCTTTAAATCTCTAACCTTCTTTTTTTCTTTTATTTTAGTTTCATTTAAAAATCGTTTTATTGTTTTTTCTATCTGGGGAATTGGAACTGTAAAAATCTTTGAAGATTCCTCTAATTGTTTGGAAATATTCTTTTCTTCTAAAATTTCGTAATTATTACCCAGTTGACCTATGATTTTTTCGTAAAGCTGCATTTCTTCTTGGATATGGGCATCAGCCATTTTTCCAGCTGCAAAAATTATCCTGTTTACCCCATCTTGGATTCTCTCTGATTTTATAATTCTAATTTTTTCTACTTCACTTGTATTATTGAGGTGAGTTCCTCCGCATGCCTCAACATCAATACCTGGTATGTTTAATACAAGAATAGAATTACCAGGAGGAACGCCTCCTTGATAGAGACGAAATCCAAATTTTTTTTCAGCACTATTTCTGTCCATTAATTTTTTTTCAACTGGGACAGCTTGATTTATGAATTCATTTATTAATATCTCAATTTGTTTTTTTTCAGATTCAGATATCGATTTATAATGAGAGAAATCAAAACGTGCATTATTAATTTCAAGTTGGGACCCAGCTTGCCAAATATGTTCACCTAATATTTTTCTTAATGCTCCGTTTACCAGATGAGTTCCAGTATGATGTTTCATTAATGTGTAACGGTGGTCCCAATCAATTTCCCCATGTACCTTTTCTCCAACATCTAAATTTCCATCAATAGTATGTATTATTGCATTTCCAATTTTTTCAACAGATCTTACCAAGATCTTTCCATCTTTGTTTGATAGATATCCAATATCTCCTAGTTGTCCACCACCTTCTGGATAAAAAGCAGTTTTATCAAGTACAACTTTTGATCCACTTTTCCACAAAACTTTTGCATCAAACTCTTTTGTATAATGATTTTTACGATAAAGCGGCTCGGTATTTGGAAGAGATGATTTCTTTTCCTTTGTTTCTTCCTTTTTTTCATGTGAATGTAATTCTGCAACCATTGATTCAAAATTATTCGGTATTTTTACATCGATTCCTTGCTTTTTAGCAATATTTTTTACAATATCGGGCTGCATCCCATGCGTGTCATATAAGGTTATAAGTTCACTTTCATCGATAATATTTTTCTCCTTTAAAATTCTCTTAACAAGGCCTTCACCCTTGGAAAGTGTTTCTGAATATCTTTTAGATTCAATATTTAATATTTCACCAATTTGTTTCTTACTTTCTAATAATGATGGGAAATCCTTTCCAAGAAAATCAACTTGCATTTCTACAAGATCCTTTAAAGAAGCTTTTAATCCAATATTTTCAAGGAAACGCAAAGATCTTCTGATAATTAGTCTAGCAAGATATCCTGCTTTAACATTTGAAGGAACAATTCCATCACCTAGCATAAATGCTAGGCATTTTGTATGATCCGCAAGTGAATAAATACTAGCATTATCAGTTTTTTTTTCTCCGTTTTCTTTAAGGTATCTAACCATTTCTGGAAAAACAGTTTCGTAAATAGTTTTAGTCCCACATGTGCACCAAGCAATCCTTTCTAATCCATAACCAGTATCCACAATGTTTAAGGGATTTTGAGAATATTTTTTTCCTTTTATCTCAAATTCTCCATTCTCGTCCTCCTTTAGATTCATAAAAACAAGTGTAGCTAATTCTAAACCACCGGCAATAACCTCAAGACATGGACCTGCATTTCCTCCTCCATCCCAGAGCTGCTCTTTGTAATTAATTGCTATTTTTGGAATACCAATTATTTCTACAAAAAATTCATCACATAGTCTGACAGTTTCTTCTTTAAAATAAATTTCATCGATGTTCTTATTAAAAGCATGATGTCCCATCATCTCAAATATGGTTAGATGACGTCCACTTTCACCAACTTCTTCTAAATCATTTAGTCTTATACATGGTTGTGAGATTACTAGTGGATTTGCTGGTGGGGGTACTTCTCCTGATGTAACATGAGGTTGAAAATCGGCTATTGATGCAATTGTTAGATAAATATCAGTTCGCCACCTTGCAATAACAGGACAACGTTCTCCTGTTTCAGGATATTTAAGTCTTGAATGTCCATTTTTTTCAAAAAAGGTTAAAAAACTTTCACGTACTTCTGATAAAGAAAAAGGTTTTTTTCCAAATGGTTTTCCTATGAAACTAAATTTGGCACAAGGTTTATCGCCACAAATCTTAGTATTTTTATCTAAGGTCCAAAAATATGCTCCACATTTTGAGCATTTTTTTCTATGATAATTATTTGAATGGAAAAAATTTAAATCGCATTCTTTTTTAAGAAATGATTCCATATTTTATCACGGATGCAAACGGGAATATAAAGAAAGTTTATAAATGGTATCTTTATCAAAAATTGCAAAATGTTTACTCTGGTCACTCTAACAGATATAGGTTTATGGATACTCTATATAATAATACCAATTTTAGTTTTTTATTTTGTATATCTAATTTTTACAAGGGCTTTTAGATATATGGGTTTTACAACTGCGGAAGCAATAATAATTGTTTTTATTTCATTTCTTTTTGGATTTGAAATAATTATTTATGGAATTAATATCTCTAATATTTACCTTTTCTCATATGAGAATTGGATAATTGCAATTAACATGGGTGGAGCAATAATCCCCATATTACTGAGTATTTATTTAATAATAAAGAAAAAGATATCTTTAAAGAAAATCTTAATTGGTATAAGTATTGTAACAATAATTTCCTATTTTGTCACAAATCCAGTCCCTGATAAGGGTATAGTTGCATATTTTCCATATTGGTTGCTTCCAGGTTTTTTTGCTAGTTTAACTTCAATATTTTTATCTTGGAAGAATTTCATTAAAGCTGCACCTATTGCATATATATCAGGGACAATTGGTGTTTTAATCGGTGCTGATTTTTTACATATTTGGGAGTTGCTTAATTTTCAAATAAACACCCCAAGAACAGCTGTTTTAGGTGGAGCAGTTGTTTTTGATATGATATTTATAACAGGAATAATTGCAGTTATTCTAGATGGCCTGATAATGTTTCGAAAGCGTGAAAAAGCAGGTATATCCTAATTTTTTTTAGAAAAATCCTCAAAATGCTTAAAAACCTCCTATTATTTTACCTTATACCGTAGGCTGCTTTCAATCGAGGTTGTAAATGACTGAATCTATCGAGGATTTGATAAAAGAAAAAGATGAATTTCAGATAAATGCAAATGAGTTAAAAGAAAAAAGAAATCAGCTCCATCTTAAATCAAAAAAACTTGCAGATGAGCGTGATTCATTAAATTCTTCCATTCGAGAGATGAGAAATAAAATATCAGAACATAAACAGCGAAGAGATGAGCTTAATGAACGAGTAAAACACGTGAAAGATCAAAGAAACAAACTTAACAAAAACTATAGTGAAATTAAAAAAAGAATTGAGATGCTGGAAAGAGAAAGATCTTTAGCTTCGGGTACTAATTTAAATGAATTGAGGAAACAGCTTAGAAGTTTAGAAAATGAACAAATGACACAACCAATGTCTTCTCATAAGGAGAAAAAAATAATTGAAGTTATATCTGGGATTCATACCAAAATCATGGAGCAGGAAGACCGGTTAAATAAAGATCCAAAGCTCAAAAAAGCAGTAGACGAAGAAAAAATAATTAAACAGAAGGCAGAGAAACAACATGATCAAGTCGAGAAGTTAGCAACAAGAGCTCAGGAAGAGCATGAACATATGATCAAGCTTATTCAACAGCTTGATAATCTAATAAAAAGAGTAAATGTAATCCAAGAATCAATTGTGATGACAAAAATCGAAGCTGATAATATTCATAAAGGTTTTATTGAATGTGTTGATAAAATTCATGATTTTGAAAGACAAATCTCAGCAAGTCATGAACTAAAACGTAAAACAAAAAAGGCTGCTGAAGTTACAATTGCTCAGAAGGAAGCTAATGAAATCTTTGAAAAATTTAAACGTGGTGAGAAGCTTAGTACCGAAGATTTAATGGCCCTACAAAAAGCTGGTTTAATTTAAATTATTTATTTTATTTGGAGGGATCAAATTATATGCAATGTGAACTTTGTGGTATAGAATGTTTTTGTAAACCTGCCAATATTGAAGGCGTAAAAATGATGCTTTGTCCAAAATGTATGCGACATGGGCAAAGTATTGATACACCTGATACAACTCCTATCGGTGTTAAAAAACCTATGCTTGGAAGAATAAAGAGACCAAAAGTAAAAGATGTTTATAAAAATATGGAGACAGAGCTTGTATCTGATTGGAATGAGTTGATAAAAAACGCTAGAGAAAAGAAAGGTCTAAGTCGAGAAGAACTTGGATTTAAGATTGGTGAGAGAACTGTTACGATTTCAAAAATTGAGAATGGAGATTTAAGGCCTTCAGATAAAATGATTAAAAAACTGGAAAAGGAATTGAATATTACCCTTTTTGAAAAAGTTGGAGGTATATCTTCAATTCCTAGTAGTTCTCATTCTAGAGGTTTAACTATTGGTGATTTAATTAAAAAAGAAGACGAGTAGATATGGTTAAGCTTGACTTTTCCAGAGCAATTAATGCATTAAAAAACGGGAAGATAATTGTTTATCCTACTGATACATTATATGGTCTTGGAGCAGATATTTATAATGATAATGCCGTAAGAAAGGTTTTTCAAATAAAAAATCGCTCATTTGACAATCCGCTCTCAATTGCGGTTTCTAATTTTGATGAATTGGAAAAGATTGCTTTTCTTAATGATGCCTCTCGTCATCTTGCAGAAGCCTTTTTACCTGGTAGATTAACACTTTTGTTGAAGAAGAGAAGAATTATTCCTGATATTGTTACAGCAGGATTAGAAAAAGTCGCTGTTAGGATTCCTGATAATAAAGTTGCTTTAGAATTGCTTTCAGAATTTGGGCCTCTTACAGCAACAAGTGCAAATATTCATGGTAAGAAAACCCCAGTTATTATAAAAGAAATTCTTATGCAATTTAAAGAAGAGGATATTAGTAGTTATCTTGATATTGGAAGGCTTAATGGTAAACCTTCGACAATCGTAGATGCTACTGGGAAACATATTAGGTTAGTCAGATTAGGTTCCATATCCCAAAAAGAAATCTTGGATGCGGTTTAGTATGGATAATGACGTTTATGATAATTACATTTTTGCAGGTAAGATTGCAGCAAAAGCTAGAGAATTTGGTATTGGTTTATTAAAAGCAGGAGTAAAATATCTGGAAATTGCTGAAAAAGTTGAATCAAAAATCATAGAAGGTGGAGCTGGACTTGCCTTTCCAGTTAATATTTCAATAAATGAGATTGCAGCTCATTTTAGCCCAAGACATGATGATAAGACATTGACCTTAAAAAAAGGAGATGTGGTAAAATTAGATCTTGGAGCACATTTTGAAGGTTATATTGCAGATACGGCGATTACTGTTGAGATTGGATCTAATGAATATGAAAATATGATTAAAGCATCATCCGATGCATTGGAAACTGTTATTAATTTTATAAAACCTCAAATTAAACTATTTGATATTGGAAAATGCGTTGAGGATACTATTAAATCCTATGGTTTCAAACCAATTATTAATCTTACAGGACATAGTATGCAAAAATATGTTCTTCATGCAGGAACGACTATCCCAAATGTTGCAGATCGATCTTATAAAAATAAATTAAGAATCGGTGATGTTTTAGCAATTGAACCTTTCGCAACAAATGGCGCAGGGCAAGTTATAACTGGAGAGGGGAGCAATATTTACCTATGTAAAAATACTTTTAATCCAAGATTTATAAGAGATAATCGCGTAAAAATCATGTTTAGAAAAACAAAGAATATTTTTAATACACTTCCCTTTGCTGAAAGATGGTTTGAAAAGCAATTTTCTAATAGTGATATTTTATTAAGAAAACTCTCCTTTCTAGGAATGATAAAGCACTATCCACAGCTAATCGATGCAGATAAAGGAATTGTAACTCAGAAAGAGCATACAGTTATAATAACAGAAGAAGGATGTGAGGTAATCACATGAAGAACAATACCAATAAAATAACTGAATCAAAAATTATCAAATTAGAAGAACTTAGTTGGAAACAAATCGATGATCTTGATAGAGATAAAACAATTTTCTTTTTACCGATTAGTCCATTGGAGGAGCATGGTCCTCATTTACCTGTTGGAACAGATTTACTGACCATTAAAGATGTTGTTAATGAGTCAGTTAAAATCTTAAATAAGAAAAATCCTAATTTAACATATGTAGTAATACCACCAATACCTATTGGTTTCTGTAAATTTAACACAGAATTTCCAGGTAGTATATCTGTTAGTGGAAAAGTTGTAAGAGACGTTGTTTATAGTGTTGGGTCATCTCTTGGTAATCATAAATTTAAATATATGATTATTTGTACATTTCACTTAGCTGTAGGTCATCTTAGAGGTATATATTCTGCTATGAAGAAACTAGAATCCGAATTTGGATTTAAAACATATGAACCATGGGGACCTATATATTATAAAAAGGATATTGAAAAAAGGGAACCAAAATTAGGTTTTGATACAACAAAAGAAGTTCATGGAGGTTTTAGAGAAACTTCACTTATGAAATACCAATATCCTTACCTTGTAGATGAATCATATAAAAAATTACAAAGTATATATAGAGATGTTTTTTCACCTAGAGTTTTAGGAAAGAATTTTAAAGAAATTGGTTTAAAGGATGGTTATATTGGTAGTCCTGCGAGAGCAGATGCTGATTATGGAAGATGGTTTTTTAATGAAATAGTAAATGTTTTTGTTGATTCAACCATCAAACTTTATGAGGGAAAAAAACTTCCAGAGTTACCAAATCATGTTAAAATTGCAATGAAAGCATTATTTTGGCAATAAATCTTTTTTAATCTCGGTTATTGGTTTTCCATGTTCTTTCAGTGAAAAGTCAGTCATCTCTTTATTAAGTGCTATTTTAAGTTCCTTCTTTAATTTTAAATCAGAAAGGTCCACCAAACAAATAGCGTTTTCGTAAATTTTCTTGGCTTCAAGTACCTTATTTGATAATGATAACAGTCTTGCTAAATTCCAATAATAAATCAAATGATTCCTGTCAATTTTAATTGCTTCTTTAAGTTCATTAATTGCATTTTTATAATTTCCAAGTGTAAACTCCTTTATTCCTTTATAATAAAATATTGAAGCTTCTCTTTGTAGTAAATCATATGAGAAAAAAACCATATCACCCCTATTACACTCCTTGCTAAGCGTCAATAGAGATGCCTTAACATTTGATTTTTCTTTATCCTTTGATAATAATTTCTTAATGCTTTGTTTTCCAACATTACAAACTGTTTGATATATTTTATTTTGAGTTCCTGGGACCTCGGAAGAATCCTTTATTAAATGAAATAATATAGATGGAAATTCTATATTATCAAGAAACTCTAGCGTTTCAATGTGGGAAATCAATTTCTTTTTCAATATAATTTTGTGACTTATACATTTCTCTAAAAATAGTCTTGTCATTTTAACGTTTTTGATTGCTCCGTTTATAACTATATCATCTATTAATCCAATTCTTTGATTTTTGTAAAATTTTTTAATTTTTTCTAAAAACAAATCGATTAATTTTTCTTGTTCTAGAGATATATGATAGTTATTTAAATCAACTAATTTTTTATCTAATAATTTTTTCCTAAATGTAGAAACAATCTGAAATGGTAGATACTCCTTTATTTTTTTACAGATAATCCTTTGTGTTGGATGATTTTTTTCCTTTTCATAAAATAACTTCTTAATACATGTAAATCCAGTTTTATCAAGTAAGATTTCTAAGAGCTCAGTTGGGAAACATAATAAATGCGACATACCTTTTGCATCAGTTCCATATATCCATGTTAGAATATTTTTCCTAGTTTCAATGTCACCTTCTATGAAACCTTTAAAAGATTTTTCTAAATCTGGCGTTTCAATTAATAGTATTCCTCCAGGTTTTAACACTCTGAACCATTCAGCCAAAGTATAGATGCTTTTTATTAGACCAAAATGTTCAATGAGTTGACAGGCTTGAATTTGTTCAATTGTATTAGATGGGTATTTCAAATCATTTGCGGACATGATTTTATCTGCAACTGTTGAATCAAAAGCATCGATGTTGATGAATCCATCTTTGTAGGTTTTTCCACAACCAATGTTTAATTTCATTAATTTTAGTTCTCCCAATCGATATCGATAAAATTTTCAATATTTTTTTCAATTCGATAATAACAATTTGGATCATTATGTGGAATACCTGTTATACTACTAGATCTTGTTAAACATCCTCCTTTACATTTTTTTCCATATTTGCAATTTTGACAATTTTCTCCTAGATTTTCAACCTCGAAATTCCTATTATACGAAAAGGAATTCGGATCATTCCAGATATCCTGAATTTTTCTATTACGAATATTTCCTTCAATAAAATTATCAGATAGTGCAAGACATCCTTTGACATTTCCATTGCTTTGGATTCCCAGTACTGTTTTTCCAGCGTAACAACCATTCCATTCTGGATAATTACTTAAATTTGGTATGGCTCTAGAAAAGAATCCAAAATTATGTACTCCAACAATCGAAAATTCTTCTCTTTTGTACTTTTTTTGCATAGAATAAATAAAAAGCCCTAGAGCATAATACTCTTCTTCTGATAATAAAAGTTTTTTTGGAAATCTTCCTATAGGTGTTGCTTCTTGGATTTGCCATCCAATTTGTTTCTCGACAATAATATTCTTGATATTTGGCAAATCTGAAAAATTCATCTTATGAACTGTTGTAATTATTCCTATTGGTAGATTCGCATCTTTTGCTGCTTGAATGAAATTCATTACCTTATTAAATGCTCCATCTACATTTCTGATTTTATCCTGCATCTCAGCTGAAGATCCATCCAAACCAACCATAAGGCATTCAGGCTCAATTCTTTTTAATTTAGGAATTATTCTTTCTGGATTAAAATACCCATTTGTAATTATTGATAAGACAATTCCTAGATCTTTGATTTCTTTAGAAATTATTCCCCAATCTTTACGTAAAAATACTTCACCGCCCATTAAAGCAATTCCTTTAAACCCTAAATCAGAGAGATCACGACAGAGCTGTATGGCTTGATTTGTTGTTAATTCATCTGTTCTTTTTAGTCCAGCTGAAGAGCCACAATGGAGACAATTTAGATTACATTTGAGAGTGAGTTCCCAAACAGCGATATCAGGATTCTTATAGATTTTTTTTTCATTCATATTATCATTTATTTTTTAATTAATTCAGGTTCTATTTTATAGAAACAGTAGGGATGATTATGAAATTTATTAGTAAATCCTACAGACATTCCTGAACACCCACCTTTACATGTTTCGCCATACTTGCAGCCTTTGCAATTTTCTCCTAATAAATCAACTTTAAATTTTCTTGTATAAGAAAATGAATTTGGATTATTCCAAATATCAATAATACTTCTTTCTCTAATATTTCCCTCAATTTTTGAATCTGGTATTGATAGACATCCAATGACATCTCCATTACTCTTGATACTTAACACAGATATACCTGCTTGACAACCTGCCCAACCTGGATAGAGACTTAACCATGGAAGGTGTTGTGAATGATATCCAAAACAATGTGCACCAACAACTGGCATTTGTTTTAGAGTGTATTTTTTCCTAAGTGACGCAATAAATAGCGCTATAGAATAGTACTCTTCCTTAGATAAGGCATATTTATGTACAAATCTACCTTCAGGAGTAGCAATCTGAATTTGCCATGCTATTTTCTTATTTAACAGGTAATCTCGAAGCTCTGGTAATTCCTTAAAATTCAATTTATTAACAGTGGTAATTACTGTTGTGGGTAGATTTGCCTCTCTTGATAATGATATATACTCCATTACTTTCTCAAATGATCCCTTTACGCCTCTAATATAATCATGAGTCTTTGGAGTTGAACCATCAAGACTAGTTGAAACACTATGTGGTTTAAGTTTTACAAGTTTTGAGATAATGTTTTTATTTATATTATAACCATTTGAAATAAAAAGCAATTTTATGTTCAAATCTCTTATCTTCTTTGCGATAATATACCAGTCTTTTCTTAAAAATGGTTCACCACCCATAAGACATATTTCTTGTGCGTTTAAATCTTTGAGATCATCACATAACATTAAGGCTTCATCTGTTGATAATTCATTTTGACGAGCTACGCCTGCTGAAGATCCACAGTGAATACACCTTAAATTACAACGAAGTGTTATCTCCCAAACAACCTGACCAACTTTGTGTTTTTTCTTCGGTCTCATATAATCACTTATAAATAATTGATAAGCATCAAAAACCATATAAAATGGTGTAATTTCCAAATAACCTAAAAGAATTAATAACTAAAAATCTTTGATACTGACAGAACCATAAAAACTACTTGTATACATTGGTGGACGTGGTCCTGTTTCTATCTTTGGATGTTTTGTTAAACTGGAGTTACTTTTGAGAACGTTGTTTATTTCTTCTTCGTTTAAACCTAACTTTTTCCCAATTTGATAGTATGGTTTGCCTTCACTCATTTCAATTACCAAATTTCAATGAATATTTTTAAGATTATAAAATTTTTGTAATAATAGTAACAAAAACATTGAAAAATGTGACGTATAACGACTTTCTGTTATTAGAATGTCTTACACGTAACCTATCGTTATTATATTATCCTCTTTAAGATTTTTAGTTAATATCCTTGATACTGAATGTCCCGTAACGACCTCCAGGATACCAATTTGGGCCTGTTGAGAAATAAACTTGTTTGGGATTTGAATTAATAATAATGTTATCAATATCCATATTGCTCAAACCTAGTTTATCACCAAGCCAATAAATTTTATTTTTTGTATTATTTTTCATTTTTATCAATACTCTACTAATTTAAAATATGAATGTGTCTGTGATATTTAAAATATTCATGAATTTGCGATATTTTTTTTATAAAAATTATTAAAGGAGATTTTTATGATTTTATTAGAAATCCTTGATACTTATTGTTCCATAATAACTTGATGAATACATTTGAGGACCTGCTGTTAAAAATGCCTGCCTATTTGATGAATCTCTATCTTCTAAAATTGTTTTTAATTCTTCTTTGTTAATTCCCAGCGTATTTGTTAGCTTGTTGAGCCTTTCCCCATCCATATTGGTATTTTGTAGCATGGTATCACGTAACATGAATAGAATTACTATTTATAAACTTTTTGGAAATGTAATGTCAAGTAAGATCGGTAACATTTTCTGAAGGATATAAATTCACAGG
>CAZHIY010000011.1:0-17589 GCA_964533085.1 uncultured Thermoplasmatales archaeon
TCTTGATTGTTCAGCTTGTATTCTTACTCCTAAAATGGTTGATGTAGCCCGTCATCCTAACGTTGAACTTTTAACCTATTCTCAAGTTGTTGGAGTCGATGGTTATGTAGGCAATTTCAGTGTAAAAATCCAAAAGAATCCCCGGTATATTGATGTAGAAAAATGTACTGGTTGTGGTGAGTGTTTCGATGGCTGTCCAGTTGAGATGCCAAATGAGTTTGATATGGGAAAAGGTACAAGACATGCAATATACACACCTTTCCCACAGGCTGTTCCACTAAAAGCAACAATCGATAAGCGTGGTATGCATCCATGCAGAGATGTCTGTCCTGCTGGAGTTGGAGCACCTGGCTATGTAACACTTGTCGGTCGCGGTAAGTTTTATGAGGCCTTACGGGTAATTAAAGAACGTCTTCCATTCCCATCAGTTTGTGGAAGGGTATGTCATAGACCTTGTGAAGGTGCTTGTACCCGAAAAGATATTGACGAACCAATTGGAATTGCACATCTGAAACGGTTTGTTGGTGATTTAGAACTTCATATACCCGCAATGGAGAAACCTCCAATTGAGACTAGAGCAGAAAGTATTGCTGTAATTGGGGGTGGACCTGCAGGTCTTACTGCTGCTCATGACCTCGCTCTTAAGGGATATCATATAACTGTATTTGAATCTGCACCTGTCTTAGGTGGTATGATGAGATGGGGCATTCCTGCTTTTCGTCTTCCAAAAGAAATAATCGAGCGTGAAATTTCAGATATTCTTGCTCTTGGTGTAAGGGTTCAACTCAATACTATGCTTGGTAGGGATTTCACAATTCCAGATCTATTTAAACGAGGTCATAAAGCTGTCTTTTTAGCAGTTGGTGCGCAAAATGGAAAAAAGATGACCATTCCTGGTGAGGAATTAGAGGGAGTATTCCAAGCAATTGACTTTTTAAAGGAAATAAATCTAGGAAAGATTATTTCCACTCCAATTGCAGAAATTGATGATGAACTTTGTATTGGTTGTGGAAAATGTGCAGAAGCCTGCTACTTTGGAATAATTCATCTTGAACCTGATAAACTTGATCCGAAAAAACAGTATCCAACGATACATAAAAAATACCTATGTAAGGGCTGTGGTAAATGTGCTCGTGTTTGCCCCTCAAAAGCAATTAAACTTAGTGGTTTTAAAGATATTGCTCCTACAATTGGAAAGAAGGTTATGGTTATCGGTGGAGGTAATGCTGCACTTGATACTGCAAGGTCTGCATTAAGGTTAGGTGCCGAAGAAGTTGCTATTTTATATAGACGTACCCGTGAGGAGATGCCAGCAGAACCAGATTGGGAGATTGATGAAACTGAACTTGAAGGTGTTCAACTTGTTTATCTTGTTGCGCCAACGAAAGTAATTGGTGATGACAAAGGTAGGGTAAAAGCAATAGAATGTGTAAGAATGGAGCTTCTTGATGAACTTGATAAAAGTAATAGACGTAGGATTAAACCAATTCCGGGCTCCGAGTTTACTCTTGATTGCGATAGTATAATTCTAGCAATTGGTCAAGAGGTTGATACTGATGTTTTATCAAAGGATGTTAAACTAGAAGTAACTCCATGGAGTTCTAAAAGAGTCGATCCTGCTTCGTTTCCAAAAAATGGAGTCGATGATATCGAATTGACACCCTGGAGCACTATCCACGCTGATCCTCTGACATTGCAAACTAACATTAAAGGCGTTTTCAGTGGTGGAGATGCAGTATGGGGTGCCGGAACTATAATTGAGGCAATAGGTGCGGGAAAAGAAGCAGCAATATCAATTGATAGGTATCTAAACGGGGAAGATATAAGAAAAGGACGTGAAGAAAAACCAGAAATCGCCAAGCCCTCTATTGAAGGCATTAGAAAGAAATCTAAAGTCCCAATGCGATATATGAATGTTAAAGACAGAGTAAACAACTTCAAAGAAGTAGAACTGGGTTATACTGAGGAAGAGGCAATTGAGGAGGCTCAGCGTTGTTTAGATTGTGGAGGGTGTTCTGAATGTTTCGAGTGCGTACAGACTTGTGAAGCTGGTGCAATTAATCATGATATGAAACCTGAGATAGTCGATGTTAATGTTGGAGCAATAGTTGTTGCAACTGGTTTTGACTTATTTGATCCATTAGCAAAACCTGAATATGGCTATGGTAAATACAAAAATGTAGTTACAGGTATTGAGTTCGAACGGTTGGTTTCTGCATCAGGTCCGACCAGTGGTCATATTGAGATAAAAGGTAAGGAACCAAAGAAGGTTGTTTTTATCCAATGTGTTGGTTCAAGAGATAAAGAAACCAATGAATATTGTTCCCGTGTTTGTTGTATGTACACTGCTAAACAAGCTCATTTAGTAAAGGAAAAAATCCCAAATTCTGAACTGGTTATATATTACACAGATATGAGAGCCTTTGGTAAGGGCTTTGAGGAGTTTTATAATCGTGTTCAGGGAGAAGGTGTAACCTATAGACGTCGAGAGCTTGCTGATCCAATTGAAGTAACAATGAAAGATGGAAAAACAATTGTAAAGGCTAAGGGACATCCTGATGTTGAAGCCGATCTTGTTGTACTTGCAACAGGTATTATTCCACGTTCAGACAGTCAGGAGCTCACTAGGATTTTAAATATTAATCAGAGTGCTGATGGATTCATGCTTGAAGCACATCCAAAGCTTCGACCAGTTGATACCTTTACAGATGGTATTTTCCTTGCTGGTTGCTGTCAAAGCCCGAAAGATGTACCAGATACTGTTGCACAGGCTATGGGTGCTGCGTCTAGAGTAACTGATATTTTATCAAAGAAACAACTATTAATTGATGCAACTGTTGCAAATGTAAATGAGGCTTTGTGTCGTGGCTGTGGTATTTGTGTTGAGGCATGTCCTTATAAGGCTATCGAACTAACTGAAGTAGATCGTTTTGGTCATAGGGTACTAGTTGCAACAGTAAATGAAGCTCTCTGTAAAGGATGTGGTTCATGCTCTGCTGCTTGTTTAAATGGTGCCATAGGCCACCTTGGATTTACAGATGGTCAAATCCTTGCGATGATTAAGGCATTAGGGGATTGATTAGGAAGGAGGAATTGAAAAATGGGTATAGATTTTAATGCAGACGAAGTTTTTGAAATAGCTGAACAAATTGAAAGAAACGGTGCAAAATTTTACAGATCTGTTGCAGAAAAGATTAAGGATACAAATAAAAAACAGCTTTTAATAGATCTTGCAGAAATGGAGGATGAACACGAGGAGACATTTAAATCCTTAAGATCTGAACTCTCTATGGATCAAAAGATACAGACAACTTTTGATCCTGAGGGCGACTCTGAGCGTTATCTACGTGCTCTTGCCGATACACGCGTTTTCTATGAAAAGGATGTTGATACTACTTCATTTAAGGAGATTTTAAAATCTGCGATAACTGCCGAGAAAGACTCAATTGTCTTTTATTTGGGAATGAAAGATGTTGTACCAGCACATATGGGAAAAGAGAAACTCGACGACATAATAAAAGAGGAAATGGGACATATAAGTCTTCTTAGTAAGGAGCTAATGGAGCTTAGACAATAAATGTGATTTCTTAAATTTTCAATTTCTTTTATATATGAGAAAATAATACCAAGTTCCCGGGGGGTAAAGGATTTATGACAAATACATTTGCTATCGAACCTGGAATAAATGTATTACAGGAAAATGTTACACTTAATCCTGACGATAATTTTTATATAGATTTTCTGAAGTCCTATTATATCTTCACAAAGGACGGTCAATATCTTTTTGGCTCAACACAACCTGGCCGTAGACCAGATCGAGCTTTCTATATGATTCCTGAAAATTATAAACTTGGTAAAAAACAACAAAAATTTGATACAAAAATTGGAAAAAAAATCTATGAAGTAGCCATGAAATATATTAAAGATGAAAAACCTCCATTGATTATACAGGATGGAATTCAAGGAGAGCATAGTTATGAGGTCGGGCTACGTTTTACTTGTAGTATAAAAAACCCGCATAATGCATATATTGCTTGGATGGGCAAGATGATGGTTTTTCCTCCTAAGAAAAACCTAGATATAGATTGTTGGAATTATTTAATTCAGGAAATACTTCCTGATAAATATGTAAAAGATATTCAAAGTATTTGGCCAGAGTATGATCCTAGTGTTCCTTTAACACTTTATGATCTTACTGAAATGGATAAAAACATTAGACGGGTTATTTCTCTTGGGGTTGATTACTTTGGTGGAGCTTTTAAAAAACCTAATTTAACCATGGTTTGGAATAAAGCAGAAGCAGATGGTCTCATTTCATACCATGCTGGATGTACATCAGATCGTGTTTTAAAAGGATTAAGTGGTACTGGAAAGACTACTTTAACGGTCGGTCCAGAACTAGAACAGGATGATGCATGTCTAGGAAAACCTATTTTTAATAGTGATAATACAATCATTGAAACTAAATTGATTGGTCTGGAGGCTGCTAGTTTTGCAAAATCTCAAGGACTTAATCGTGATAGCCCTGAGTATCCAGGGTTAATGAAATCAAGGGAAATTTCTAGTGATGGCAAAAGACCTATTGTTTTAGCAATGAATATTGATTGTGAGGGAGCAGATTATATTACTAAAAAGATAAACGGTTATGAGGTTAGAGTTCCACAGAAAATACTTGGTGAGAAAATAGGGTCTTTACAATGTACAAAGTATGAAAAAAGTCGTACTACTAATGGTAGGTTTATCTTTTTATTTAGTGAATTAAATCCTGATTGGGGTAAGGATTGTGAGAAATCTTTAAAAAGTGAAGCATTAAGCTATAAGAAATATGATATTTTAGAACCAATTTTTAGGGTTGTTGACCCAAAGATGGCTGTAGCACTTGATAGTGGTTGTGAAAGTATTATTACTTCTGCTATTTCAGCCCAGAAACCTGGTACGCGTGTTCGCTCTTATGCTGCGACTGATTTTATGGCTCGAGAGCAATCCCATCAAGCAATATTGAAATTAAAGATGTATAAAGATATGGATTTAGATTTGGATGGAAAATTAGTATTTTTTATCAATAATGCTGGTTTTGTTGGGGAATACGATTTTAAAGGTAATCAGATTAAAAAAATAGACAAAGATGGAAAACCAATTCCAAAAACAGATAGTGAAACTGGTGAAGTCCTTAAAAATGAATTAGGCGAAGTAATGTATAAAGGTCAGGGTGAAGGAATAAAAGTTGCAGACTCAAAAAGATTAATTGATCTGGTAGAGCATAGAAAGATTAAGAATTGGATCAAACATCCTGTTTTTGGTTATCTTATACCTGATTCAAAAGAACTTGAAGTAAAACATGGAATGAAGAATTTTGGTAAACGGTTTAATCCTCTTAATTATTACTCTCCAAAAAAATATCTAGAATTCATTAAAAGAGATATTATGGAACGAACAGAGTTTCTTGAAGGCTTATTTAAGGGACAAGAAGGTGAAGAAAAACTAAAGGATATTATTTATATCTGGAAGAAATGTAAAATCCCAAGTGAGCAAGAAATTAAAAATTTTTATGATACTTATTACTAGATTGATTTTTGCAAGCTCATTTTAGATATTTAGCAAGTTTTTTAAACATTCTATTATTTAAAATCCTAAATATCGGAGGTTTGGAATGGTAACAATAAAAGAAGTAAAAAGTACAATAGCCGTAGCTATTGCTGGTGCTTTTGGATTTATAATAGCTTTAATTTGGAAAGACATAATCATCGGTGCAATGAAAGTTTATGGTCTATGGCAAGATGGAGGATTTCCTGATGAAACAGCTTTGATAATCGGTATTGTAGTAGCAATAGTAATTACAATTGTTGCAGTTTTTGGTATCCTTTTCATAACAAAATGGGGCGGGGTAGAAAAAAAATAAAAATTATATCCTATAACAGCCCTGAGCGGATTCGAACCGCTGTCGCTGGCTCCAAAGGCCAAAATGTTAACCGCTACACCACAGGGCTATTATATTTTTTATTTTGGCAAATACAAATAATACTTATATACTTTTAACACTGATATCAAAATTTCTTTAATTCTTGTTTTGTTGCTGTTTTTGAATTTTTGCCCAAATATCCCTAAGAGTTGCTGTTCTGTTTATTATTAGTTTTTCATTTGTAGTATCTGGATCTATGCAGAAATAACCAAGACGTTCAAATTGAAATCTATCTAACGGTTTTAATTTTTTCAATTCTTGTTAAATTTTACATGAATTGATTATTTCAAGTGAGTTGGGATTTAAAAAATCTTTAAAATCCTCATCTTTTTGTCCAGCTGGATCTTTTATTGTAAATAATCTTTCATAAAGTCGAACTTCAGCATCAATTGCACTTTCTGCTGATACCCAATGTATTGTTGCCCTTACCTTTCTTCCATCTGGTGCATATCCACCTTTTGTTGCGGGATCATATGTGCATCTTAACTCTATGATTTTATCATCTTTTTTAATTACTTCTTTGCATGTTATAAAATATGCATACCTAAATCGTACCTCACGACCTGGAGCTAATCGATAGAACTTTTTTGGAGGATCCTCCATAAAATCATCTTGCTCGATATAAAGAACTTTTGAAAACGGAATTTTCCGCGTACCAGCATTTGGATCTTCCGGATTGTTAATTGCTTCGATTTCTTCTACTTGATCATCAGGATAATTTTCAATGACCACTTTTAATGGTCGTATTACACCCATAAATCGTAGGGCTGTTTTATTTAAATCCTCTCTAACAAAATGTTCAAGAAAATCAAAGTCGACCATGCTGTTTACTTTTGCTACTCCAATTCTTTTACAGAAATTCCTAATTGAGCTTGGAGAGTATCCACGTCTTCGCATACCAGAAATAGTAGGTAATCTTGGATCATCCCATCCCTTTACATATTTACCATCAACCAATTCTAGTAACATTCTTTTGCTCATTACTGTGAATGTTAGATTTAATCGGGCAAACTCAATTTGTTGTGGATGATATACATTTAGAGCATCAAGGAACCAATCATAAAGAGGTCTATGGTTCTCAAATTCAAGAGTACAGATAGAATGTGTTATACCCTCTATTGAATCTTCAAGACCATGTGCCCAGTCATACATTGGATAGATGCACCATTTATCCTTCGTGCGATGATGCGAAGCATGTAATATTCTATACATTATTGGATCCCGCATGTTAAGATTAGGATGACTCATGTCAATTTTCGCTCGAAGTACTTTTTCTCCATCTCCAAATTCACCTGCTTTCATTCGGTCAAAAAGATTAAGATTTTCTTCTACACTCCGATCACGATTCGGACTATTTTCTCCAGGAGTTGTTGTTGTTCCTCTATACCAAGAAATTTCTTCTGCGGATAAATCATCAACGTATGCTTTCCCGTCTTTTACTAGTTTTACAGCGTATTCATACATTTGATCAAAATAGTCTGAACCAAAAAGTAATCGGTCATCCCAATCAAATCCTAGCCATCGAACATTTTCAATAATTGATTTAACATATTCCTCTTCTTCTTTTGTAGGATTTGTATCATCAAATCGAAGATTACACAAACCTCCATAATCCTCAGCAATTCCAAAATTTAAACAAATAGACTTTGCATGACCGATATGAAGATAACCATTTGGCTCAGGCGGAAACCTTGTATGTACACGACCTTCATACTTATTGGTTTTTAAATCTTCATCAATAATCTCTCGAATAAAATCTTTAGAAATATTATTTGTTTTTTGCATATTTATTTCACTATCCCACCTTATTTCTACAGCCCCGACCAGATTCGAACTGGTGACTAGAGATCCAGAGTCTCTTATGTTAACCACTACACTACGGGGCTAGCAAATTTAATCTGATGATAAGAATTTTCCTATTTAACCTTTAATGTTATTAAATTTTTTTTAAAAATTTTAATACAAAACATAAATAAAAAAATTTACAGTTTCCCTCTAGTTAGATCAAAAATCTCTAAATAAATTTTATATAAACAAAAATTTCTATTAAAATGATAAATTATTGGAGATTTATTTAAGAACTTAAGTAGTAAGGAGCATATTATAATTCTATTTCTTGGAATTGTGACTTCCAATTCACCTAATTTACCCTCCTGATAAAAAATATCTTTTGCTTTAGCTTTAATTATGTATTTTCCCTTTTCAGTCCATGTATGACTTATAATTTCTTCTTCTCCTGATTTGAAAGGTCCAACCCATTCCTCAATAGTACCATCCCCCCAATCAATCCAGAGATAAACATCATCTGAATCAGGATCTATTGATGAGAATGTAAAATTGTATTCTTGGTCTACTTTACCAATTATTGGACCTTTAATTTTTGGTTTATTTGGTGGAAGGTTTAGGTCACCCCACGGATCCATTAAGGGGTACATGTCTTTATTGTTCCCCCCCTGGTATGTAATATGGTGTATCGCCGATACCATCACCATCATTATCTGTACCATTATAATCGTTCCAGTAATTGCCACCAGATGGATATCCATCGTCCCATATATTGTATGGACCTCCACGTTCAAAAGCTTGATATTCACCATTATTTACAAAGTTGTTATGATGAATTTTATTAAACTCTCCTCCACCTTCGCACATATCCAATAGTATACCTTCTTCATCGTTTGATATAATATTGTTTGAAATAATATGGTTATACGCAGACATAATCATGTAAATCCCTCTGTTGTTTTCTGATATATTGTTGTGATTAATCAAATTGTGACTATGATGATTACTGCTTGTATGTTCTAAATGGATACCATCATTTGTGTTGGTTGATATATTGTTGTAAGAGATAATGTTGTTATCGCTATTTTCTATACCCATATATTGTATTCGAAACATAACACCATTACGGTTTTCAGTTAAAATATTATATTCTACAGCCCCATTTGTTACATTAATAAACACAATCCCATCATTTTGTATATCGCCATCAAAAATGTAACAGTTTATAATTTTAAAATACATACTTGTATTTCTGATAGTTATGCCATCCTGAGAAGAGGCATATATCTCCCAGTTTTCAATAATATAAGGATTATTAGTAGTTCCAGATCCTCCTGTTACACCATTTTCACTTATGAATTCGTCATTTCCATTGATATAAATCGGTTTATGAAGTGTATATGATGATTTATTAGAAGAAAAATCAGCATAACTAGCATTAAAAGTAGGTGAAAAGGCTAGATTGAATAAGAATAAAATAACAAATAATGCTAATAATTTCCTAACCAATCATACCATCCCAAGAAACTAATAATTTGTTTTATCAATGGGAATCTTTCCAATATCCTTAATAATAACAAATTTTGTTGCATTTTTTCTCTGGGAATTTTTACCTCAAGCTCGCCCCACTCGCTTTCAGCATCAACTTCATCTTTAATTTGAGCCTTAATAATTAATGTTCCTCTTTTATACCATATATAATTTTCACTTATTACCTCGCCAGAATTGTAAGGGCCATCCCATCCTGTAATATCGCCATCACCCCAATCCCATCGGATATAAACAGTATCATTATCAGGATCTATTGGAGTAACATTAAATGTTAAATACCCACCAATTCGTCCCTGAGGAGGGCCATCAATATCTGGTTTTTCCGGTGGGCGATTCCCCACTTTAACTAATTGTGTTTTTTTGTCATTTTCAGAATGATCGTCAATAACTTGTAAAGTAACAGGGTATACTTCTAATTCTTCAAATATATGTGTAGTTGTTGGCATAGGGTTTGATTCATCATAAACTCCATCATTATCCCAATCCCATTCATATAAAATTATATCATCGTCTGGATCAGTACTACTTGAAGCATCAAATAGGATGTTTTCTCCAGGTTCTGGGTCTTCTGGTGTCCATTCGAAATCGGCACTAGGTGGATAGTTCCAGGGTATTGCAAAAAGAGTAACTTTAGTATTTTCTCTAAATTGACCGACTAAAGTACAATCACCAGTATCTTCATCACATTGATACAAATAGCTTTCTTGGTTTGATGTATAAGCTGTTAAATATAAAATATCATCATCCTTGTGAAAATCTCCGTCCTGAGCATTATTAAGATCGATTCCAAGTGAACCAACCAAGGTTGCTGAACCTGTCATTTTGTTGACGGTCCAAAGATTATCACCAGCATCCCAACCATACAATACTCCGTCTGCATCACATGCAAGGCCAAGCATATTTGTTATACCACCTTCGAATCTGCCAATGTACTCTTGATCACCTGTTTCTCTATCAATTTTATATAGATCAGCATCTGTACAACCATAGATTTCATTTTTAATTGGATTAAACGCTAAACCATTAAGCCCAACTCCTCCACCGCCAATAATTTTCCAGTCGCAAGTTAATGGATCTATCTCATATAACTGACCAGTACTATACTCACTTGTAATAATAACACCATCATTTGTAAAAGTTCCACCACTACCAGAACCTGGGTAATCAGGACAAACACAAGTTGGATGTTCCGGGTCATTTAATAGAATTGAATAAAGCCAACAATCGAGTTCAAAGTTACCTTGAATATATGCCGTATCTTCAATTTGTAATGAACCCTTACTATTAATAGTATAATTTATCATAAAATAGTTTTCATTTTCATTAGTATTATTTGTTTTTCCAACTGTTGGATAAATACTTACTATAAATAAAAATAAAAATATTCCAAACACTATTGTTTTTTTCATTATTCTATTGCTATGCATTTTTTTCCTCCCTTAATCATATTAATATAGATATTCTTATCATTCTATTTAAATTTAGGGGTATGGATATGAAATTGGTTATAGTTATAAATCCATACTTTGCTCTAATTTAGTATACACTCTTTCAATCTTTAAAAGATAACCTACGTTGCCTAATTCTATATAATTTGATACACTTATTGAAATACTACAAAAAAATTAAGTACTCCAGATTAGTTCTATCTTTAGAGGTGATTTGTTAAATGGGAATCTATAAAATAATTGATATAGTTGGTACATCAGATAAGAGCTTTGCAGATGCTGCTAGAAATGCTGTAATTGGGGCATCAAAAACTGTTAGAAAAATACGTAGAGCTGAAGTTACAAAACTTGATGTAAAGGTTGAAAATGACAAACCTGCTTTATTTAGGGCTGAAATGAAAATTTCCTTTGAAATTGAGAGATAAATTTTTTTTTAAGTTATTGGAATAGTCAGACTTCCAAATGGCATAACCACAACTTTTGGTTCATTTCCTTTAGATTTAATTATCTTTACTGCATCATCTACTGCAGTTTGAATATCTGAATATGGTTTCAACATAGCCTTTCTTACAATATCATCATCTAAATCAGTAACTGCCCACATATCAGCTCTGATACCGATCTGAGCCATTTTAGCTGCTTTATGATATCCAAGTTTATACTCTTCATCAAGTATTTCAAAGATTTTTTTGGGTGAATCTGCTTTACAAAGTAATTTTAGAAAACCATCCTCTCCAACACCGGTACGACATTTGGAAACAAGGATAATAACTCCATCATCTTCTAAGGCTAATTTACCATTATCTAATGCTTTTTGAGATTGATAAAGATCAATATCCATAGGATATGGAGCAGCAGATATTACAATGTTTCCTTTTTGTTTTAATGGAACACAAAATATTTGTTTAGAATATTTAATAGCTGCATCAAACGATTTATGTAAATCACCGGCTGTTACAGCAAATAATTTATGATCACCGGTTAAGACCGTCTGAATAGAAAAAATATTTAGGTCCTTTAAAACATTCATTGCATCTACCATATCATCATTAACTGGATTACCATCAAGAGCAAGAGAACATGCATCATCACTTAACGCAAGTTTATGGTTCATCTCAATTGTTTTATATGATGCAACGCCTGGTAAAAACGATTTTCTTCCACCAGTATAACCTGCAAAATAATGTGGTTCTACACTTCCTATAACAAGGATGTTTCTATATTCTGAAACTAGTTTGTTAATATACATCTCAGTTCCATTTTTTGACTTACCAAGATATGTCATATCTTCATCTTTACGAGCATCATGAGCATAAACCTTTCTTCTAAAAACATTGTAAGTATCGCCAAATATAAACCTATATTCTTCTTCTGAAGGAGCCCGATGAACGCCTGTTGCTATTAGAAACTTAACATCAGGATGAGATGATAGTACTGGTAAAAGATATTTTAAAACTTTTGAGGTCGGAGTAGGCCTAGTTGCATCATTTATTATTACAAGTAATCTATCTGTATCTTCAGCAAATTCGTCATAAGATTCAAAGCCTATTGGATTTTCTAATGCTTCTTCTATCAATTTATTTTGATTTTCAATTGTAACTTTTTTTGGAACTAGAATCTCACAATTATCAGGAATATTGACTTTTATATTTTCTTTTCCATATGGTATATCAACTTCCATAGTTCTCCCTCAAATTGGTATCCTGAATAAATAACCAATTAATATATTTATATGAATCTTGTTATTCTATCGAATCATGAAAAACTTCCATGTAGCAATTATTGGGGCAGGTGTAATAGGATCTTCTATTGCATGGGAGTTATCAAAATATAAGCTTGATGTTGTTGTTTTTGAGAAAGGAAGTGATGTTGCTTCTGGTACAAGTAAGGCCAATAGTGGAGTTATTCATAGTGGAATTAATTCTCCAGTATCTTCCTTAAAAGCTTGGTTTTGTGTTGAAGGTAACAAGATGCTTCAACCACTATCAGATTCTTTAGGTTTTTCACTTAAATGGATTGGAAAATATGTAATTGCGAAAAATGAGGATGAATTAAAAGAGCTTATTCGGCTTAAAAAAGTCGGTCAAGAAAATGGAGTTTCTGGTTTGGAAATTAAAGATAAAGATGAGGTTAAGGCAAAAGAACCAAATATACCATGCTACAAAGCTTTATGGGTACCATCTGCAGGTATAATTTTACCATATGAATTTACAATTGCATTTGCTGAAAACGCTGCTATCAATAATGTTAATTTTTCACTTGAAACAGAAGTCATAGACCTCCAGAAAAAAGAAAATAATTTTGTAATAAAAACTAACAAGGGAAAATTTCAGTCAAAAATATTAGTAAATGCAGCAGGATTAAATTGTAGAGATATTTTATCAATGTTACAAGAACCGGATTTTAATGTCTATCCATGTAGGGGAGAATATCTTGTTTTAGATAAAGCCTATAGCCATATAGTTAAATCTATGATTTATCCAACCCCTCCAAAAAAACTAGGAGTTTTGGGTGTTCATATCACACCAACAATTGAAGGAAATATCCTTCTCGGGCCTAGTGCCGAGTTTGTTGATGATTCCAATAATAAAATTACTACAAAAAAAATGATGAATACTTTACTAAGGGAAGCAAAAGAAATTCTTCCAGGCTTACCTGAAAAAGCTATTATTAATGCATATTCAGGAATCAGATGCAAACTTGCCTCACCGGATGAGGGTGGATGGGCAGATTACAGAATTGAGGAAGGCAAAAAGACACCTGATTTGATAAACCTTTTAGGAATTGAATCACCTGGTCTTACTGCTGCACCAGCTATTGCAAAAGAAGTTGTCAAGATGATATCAAAGTCTATTGATTTAAAGACTAAAACTGATTTTAAATCTAAAAAAATTAAAAATAATCATTTTTTTGAAATGAGTTCCAAGGAAAAATCTGATTTAATAAAAAAAGATCAAAGATGGGGTAGAGTTGTTTGTAGATGTGAACATATTACAGAAGCTGAAATTTTTAATGCTTTAAAAAATCCCTTAAAAGCACAAACTCTTTCAGCTGTAAAGTATCGTTGTAGAGCTGGAATGGGCAGATGTCAGGGAGGATTTTGCACTCAGCATATTGTACGAATTATGGAAGAAGATTTTAATATTGATGTTAAAAAAATGAAATTAAAATCTTTAAAATCCAATCTTTTTTATGGTAGAACGCGGGAGAATCACAATGATTAATCTTAATGTTGATGTAGCTGTGATTGGAGCTGGACCAGCGGGTTTAGCTGCCGCTATTTCAGCATTTGAAAACGGCTCAAAAGATGTTTTAGTAATAGATAGAAATAGTTGGTTAGGAGGTATTTTACCACAGTGTATACATGATGGTTTTGGAGTCGAGGAACTTGGGACTTCATTGACCGGACCTGAGTATGCAGAGATGTATATTGAAACTGCTGAGAAATTAGGTATTAATTTCTTATGTAAGACCATGGTTATGCAAATTTTCAAAAATCATGAGATCATAGCAGTTAACAATAAAGGATTGCATAAAGTTAAAGCAAAATCTATAGTACTTGCGATGGGATGTCGAGAAAAGACAAGATGGGATGTCATGATACCTGGTGATCGTCCAAGTGGTATCTATACAGCGGGTGTTGCTCAAGGTTTCATAAACCTATACAACATTATGGTTGGAAAAAATGTTGTTATTTTAGGATCTGGAGATGTAGGCCTTATCGTTGCTCGCCGTTTAAGGTTTGAAGGTGCTAACGTTCTTGGGGTAATCGAAATTTTACCCTTTGCTAGTGGTCTACCAAGAAATGTTGTTCAATGTCTTGATGACTATGATATTCCTCTTTATCTTAATCATACTGTAACCTACATAAAGGGTAGGGAGAGACTTGAGAGCGTTACTATTTCACAAGTAGATGAAAATAATACTCTTATTTCTGGTACTGATAAAGAGATAAAATGCGATACTCTACTACTTTCACTTGGTTTGATTCCTGAAAATGAGTTATCTAAACAAGTTGATATTGAAATAGATAGGTTAACTGGGGGACCAATTGTTAATCAATTTTTTGAAACAACAGTTCCAGGAATATTTGCTTGCGGTAACTGTCTTCAAGTCTATGATACAGTGGATATTTTATCAGTTGGTGCTAAACATGCTGGTAAATATGCAGCTAAATATGTTACAAAGCAAAAAAGCAAGCATATTGGTTATGTTAAAGTCATAGCTGGTAAAGATATCCGATATGTTATTCCTCAGCGGATTAATAAATCAGGAAATGTACGTTTTAGTCTGAGAGTCAAAACTCCTAAGAAATCAGCAATAGTTCATGTATCTGCTGGAAATGATATACTTTTAAAGAAAAAATTACCATGGGCATATCCAGCAAATATGATTGAATTTGAGGTTAACATCCCGGATGATATCATTAATTCTAATAAAGACTTGGAGGTAACTCTTGATGACAGATGAGAAAGTGATAACATGTATTGTTTGCCCAATTGGCTGCAAAATATTAGTTAGAACAGATGGTAAGTATTTTGAAATCTCCAATGGAAATAAGTGTATTAAGGGTGTCGAATATGCAAAAGCTGAAGCTCTTGATCCCAAAAGAATGCTTACTAGCTCAGTTCTTGTAAAAAATGGCGAATGGTCACTTGTCAGTGTTAAAAGTTCTAAACCTGTTCCTAAAAATAAATTATTTCAAGTTTTAAAACAAATAAGGGAAGTGAAAGTTGATGCACCAGTTTTGCTTGGACAAAATATGATAAAAAACGTTGCAAATACTGGAATTAATATTATTGCGACTAAATCGGTTAAAAGAGTGTAAATATTTGCTATTTTTTATCTGATTTTTAGGAGATTTTATATATAGAAATAAGATACAAATCTTGCAAAACTATAAATAATTAACACATGTTAATTGGAAGTGGTGTCTATGGGTATCGTAGATTTGACTTCTATGGGGGAGTCACAGGTTAATCTTAGAAACGAAATAAATGAAAGATTATCAAGATTACAAGATGAAATATCTGATTATTGTTATCAATGTGCTAAGTGTACCTCGGGTTGTGAAGCTCATAAGTTACTTGAGCTTGAGCCACATAAAATTGTTGCTCTACTTAAAAGAGGTCTTATTGATGAGATGATTAATTCTGATGTCATCTGGACTTGTATGAGTTGTTTTAAATGTCGTGAACGCTGTCCACAAAAAGTTGCTCCGGTTGAAATTTTATTTGCACTAAAAAACATGGCTGTTGCAAGTGGTAAACAGATACCTGGGAACTATACAGCAATGCTGCAGTCAGTTTTATCTATCGGTCTTTTACAAGATATAAAAAGTGTTACAACTCGTGATAATAAGACAAAAAGTCGATCAGATTTTGGTCTTCCTGAAATTTCAAAACCAACTGATTCAACAAAATTTCAGATGATACTTTCAAAACTTGCAGTTGAAAAGGTTTAAGGGAGGTTTTTTAATGAAAAGTTACGTGCTTTATCCCGGTTGCGTGATGCCAACCGAACAATATGCATATGAAATGTCAATTCGAGAAGTTTTTCCATTTCTAGATATAAAACTTGTAGATCTAAAGGATTTTTCTTGTTGTGGAGAACCTATTAAAAGCGTTAATCAAATGTTAGCTCTTGCATTATCCGCAAGAAATATTGCAATTGCCGAAAAAGAAGGCCTTGATATATTTGCTCCATGTCCAATGTGTCATTTGGCTCTTAGTGAAAGTAAAAGAATTCTTGATGCAGATCCTGCTATGAAGGAAAAGATAAATAAGTTTCTTGCTGACGAAGGATTATCGTACAATGGTAAATCTGTTATTGTAAATACCCTTGATCTTCTATATGACATTGTTGGTATTGATAAAATAAAGAATCTCGCCAAGAAACCCTTAAATGATCTCAAAGTTGCTACTCATTATGGATGTCATTTGATTAGACCAAGTGAAATTGGTCGTCCAGATGACTCAGAAAATCCACAAAAAATGGAAAAAATACTTGAAGCAATTGGTGCAAAACCTATTGATTATCCAGAAAAACTTGATTGTTGTGGTGGATTATTAAATGCAAACCTTCCTGAATCAGCTCTTACTAAAACCGGTCAGAAACTTCAGAAAGTTCAAGAGCAAGGTTTTGATGCTTTTATTGATACTTGCCCTTGGTGTCATCGTCAATATGATTCCAAACAAACCAAAGCAGGTGAAATTGTTGCTGCAAAACTGGAAGTTCCTGTTTTTTATCTAACTCAACTCATAGGACTTTCATTTGGTATTTCTAGTGAAAAGCTTGGTCTTGATTTAAATCTGAGCCCCGTTGATAAACTTAATCTTGGAGGTAAATGATATGAGTAACAAAATTGGTTTTTTTGTTTGCCATTGTGGTATTAATATCTCCTCCACTGTTGATATAAAAGAACTTATGGACTATGCAAAAACATTAGATGGAGTTGTAATAAGTAAGGATTACAAGTATATGTGTTCCGATGTTGGTGCTAATATAATTAAAGACTCTATTAAAAAACATAAGATTGATAGTGTTGTTATCGCGTGTTGTTCTCCACGTATGCATGAGCATACCTTTAGAGGTGTGGTTGAAGCAGGTGGAGTGAATGCTTTTAATCTTGAGATAGCTAATATTAGAGAACAATGCTCGTGGGCTCATGAAGATAAAAAGCGAGCAACTGAAAAAGCAAAAGCACTAGTTCGCGGTTCTATTGCTAAAGCAAGACTTTTAGAATCCCTTGAAACGTCGAAGATAAAGGTCACACCAAAAGCACTTGTAGTTGGTGGTGGTATTGCTGGTATTCAAGCAGCTCTTGATATTGCAGAAGAAGGTCAT
>CAZHIY010000012.1:0-17258 GCA_964533085.1 uncultured Thermoplasmatales archaeon
CCTTGCTGCACGGGTAGAACAACTTGTTGGACCAAAAGGAATTGCCCCAAAAATTAGAGAAGTTACAGAAAAAATTGGAGATAGGGAACTTGTATCTTTAGAAATAGCTAAGGAAATAGTAAATGGAAAAAAATACAAATTCAGTAAAACTGAAGATGCTATAGATCAGTCAATTAGAACTGGTCTTGCGATACTAACAGAAGGTGTTCTTGTTGCCCCTCTTGAAGGAATAGCTGAAATTAGACTGGGTAAAAATAAAGATGGAACGGATTATGTGGACCTATATTTCTCAGGTCCTATAAGAAGTGCTGGTGGGACTGGGCAGGCTATGAGTGTTCTTATAGCTGATGTTATTAGACGAGAAAGAGGTATTGGACAGTACAAACCAACTGAAGGCGAAATAGAGAGATATAAAGAAGAAATCCCTCTTTATAAAAGAGTCCAGCATTTACAATACACCCCATCAGTTGATGAAATAGATAAGATCGTAAGAGGCTGCCCTGTTTGTATAAATGGTGAAGGAACTGAGGATGAAGAGGTTACGGGCTACAGAGATTTACCAAGAATAAGTACAAATCGGTTGAGAGGTGGTGCATGTCTTGTAATTGCAGAAGGTCTTTGTTTAAAGGCTCCAAAGATTATAAAACACGTTAAAAAACTTAAATTAAAAGGATGGGACTTTCTAGATATTTTTGTAAATAAAGGAAAGGAAAGTGAAGAAAAAACAGAAAATAATATACCAGAAATTATTCCTTCAGCTAAATATATTGGTGAGGTTATTGCTGGTAGACCAGTTTTTTCTCATCCATCTAGAAAGGGTGGTTTTAGACTAAGATATGGCCGGGCTCGTACGGGTGGTCTTGCATCAACTGCAATAAATCCTGCCTCTATGCATATTCTTGATGGCTTTATTGCCGTTGGTACACAGCTTAAGACAGAGAGACCAGGTAAGGGGACAATTGGTACGCCTTGTAATAGTATTGAAGGTCCAATTGTTTTAACTAGAAATGGTGACTTGATTCAAATTGATGATTTTATAAATATTAAGTTACGTGAAATTAAAACAATAATTGATCTTGGAGAAATCCTCATTCCCTTTGGGGAATTTATTGAGAATAATTCCTTACTGCCCGATTCTAGTTATGTTTATGAATGGTGGATTCAAGATATACAGAATAAAATTGACTGCCTTCCAAAGATTTATTCTTTTTCTGGAATTAAGGAAGCTGAATTAAACACTTGTAAAAGAATAAATGAAGATTTTGGAAGAGATATAGATTTAACAAAACCTTCTTGGGATGATGCTTTAGAAATTTCAAATATATATAAGGTTCCGTTGCATCCATATTATAATCTTTTTTGGCATGATATAACAGTTGAGGATTTAGAATTACTTGCAAACTATATTAAAGAACACGGAAAAGTTGACAGGGGCTTATCACTAGTTCTACCAAGAGATGATAATATTAAAAGGATTCTCATAGAACTTGGTGCTCTTCATAGATATATTAACGGAAAATATGTTTTTGATAGATATTCATATCCTATAGTAAGATGTTGTGGTTTAGAGGTTAAAGAAAACAGTATAATTACAACTGATAGATATAAAAATTTGGAAAGTAAAGATTATATCATCTCAGTTGTCTCAAAACTTGCTGGTATTATAGTTAGACCACGAGCGCCTATTCGTATTGGAACACGTATGGGTAGACCTGAAAAAGCAGCAGCAAGAAAGATGAGACCTCCGCCTCATGTCTTGTTTCCAATAGGTAACTATGGTGGAAATCAACGTTTGATTAGAAATGCTGCAGATCTACCATCAATTGAGGTAGAAGCAGGAGTTAGAATTTGTCCAAAATGCAATAAAAAGACACATAGACTTTTCTGCACCTGCGGAGCTCATACAAATATCAGTAATGGTAGAATAGAAATCTTTCAGATTAGTATTTCTGAAGAGTTGAAACTTGCAAAAAAATACATTAAAGAAAGAACCCTGCCTGATACAATAAAGGGTGTTATTGGAACTATTTCAAAACATAAAACACCTGAACCTCTTGAAAAAGGAATTCTGAGAGCGAAACATCAAGTACATGTATTCAAGGATGGAACAACAAGGTTTGATATGACTGATGCACCTCTTACCCATTTTAGACCAAAGGAAATAGGTGTATCTGTTAAAAGATTAAATGAATTAGGTTATAAGAAGGATTATCTCGGAAATGATCTTGAAAATGAGGATCAATTATGTGAGTTAAAAGTACAAGATGTAATAATTTCAAAGTCTTGTGCTGAATATTTTAATCAAGTTGCAAAATTTATAGATGATCTATTAGATAAGTTCTATGGATTGAAACGATTCTATAAAATTAGAAAATTAGTAGATCTAACTGGACATCTAACTGTTGGTCTTGCACCTCATACGTCTGCTGGATCTCTCTCGAGAATAATTGGTTTTACTGATGCTCAAGTTTGTTATGCACATCCATTCTATCATGCTTCAAAAAGACGAAACGCGGACGGTGACGAAGATGGACTAATGCTTCTCATGGATGCACTATTGAATTTTTCCCATTCATATATTCCTGAAAAACGTGGAGGCAAGATGGATTTACCTCTTATTCTTACAACTCGAATTGATCCATCTGAAGTAGATAAAGAAGCTCATAATGTTGATACACTTGCAGGTTATCCCCTTGAATTTTATGAGGCAACGCTTAGACATGATCATTCAAAAGATTTAGAGTCTATAATGAATTTAGTAGCTTCAAGACTTGGTAGTGAATTACAATATGAAAAGTTCGGTTTTACTCATGATACTGATAATATCTCAGATGGCCCAAAGCAATCGAATTATAAAACTTTAAAGACGATGATGGATAAAATGAATGCACAGCTTAATCTTGCTGCCAAAATCAGGGCTGTTGATGAGGCTGATGTAGCTTATAAGGTCATAGAAAGACACTTTTTACCAGATATGCTTGGCAATATGAGGGCTTTTAGTAAACAATCAGTACGATGTCCAACATGTAATCTGATTTATAGAAGACCGCCTCTTAAAGGAGCATGTTCGAAATGTGGAGGTAAACTTACTCTTACAGTTCATGAAAAATCTGTTAAAAAATACCTTGAGATTTCAAAAGAAATAGCTTTAAGATATAATATCTCACCATATGCTCAGCAAAGGATAAAGCTTGTTGAGAAATCAATTGATTCTTTATTTATGAGTGATAAAATGAAAACAACAAAATTAACAGATTTTCTGTAACAATTTAAAACATAACTTTCATATATTTATTCATCATTGCAGTGTTTGTAGGAGATTGATATAATGGCTGATGAGTTGTTTCGTCAAATTGGTAGAAAGACCTGGTACAAATGGTCAATTTATATTAATGTAATTCTTTTCTTTATTATAGGTTTATTTCTTTATCTGCTTGTAAAAGATTCCCTTACTTATGCTAGAGAAGAGGGAGATACTTGGCTTTATATAACAAGAGATATCGCAGCTATTGCAATTGCCTTAGCTTTAGTTTTTTTCCAATTAATCAGAAATATATTCATTATAATGCGACGATCACTTTAAATCAATGGCGACAGGTGTGGAATAGACTGGGGAGTTAGGCGTTCCCTGTAACCAGAAATCGCCAATATGCTGGGGTCGAAATCAAGAGGCGATGTAACGGATATTTATTGATCCATTTGTTGACGATGATACCTTGTCCTATGGGATTGGAGGTGATGATCACATATGGTTGGAAGGCCATATGTCCGTCTTAGTTGCGGGGACTGGGTGAGGCACGGAAGTGAGCAACCTTACCGCAAACTGCTGATGCTCAAAGGGTAAACGGGGTTGAGAATGCAGATGGGAAGTCACTAAGTATTACGTGCAACCACTCGCGAATCTTCTACACCCGCTAAAATTCAATAAAATAATTGATATTTCACGTTTTACAAACGTGGGGGAGATCGAATGGTAAGATTGCTGAAGGACCAGAGTTTAGTAGCAAAATGGCAGAAGTTCTTTGAAGATCAGTGTAAGTCTGATATTGAGACAGTTGCCTTAGAGTATCCTGAGAAACGCAGTTTATATATTGATTATTGGGATATCGATCAGGTAGATCCAAAGCTTGCTGATTTGCTAATTAATCAACCATACAAAGCCTTGCATAATGCTGAGGAGGCACTGAAGAATATCGATGTTGCTTCCGAAAACAAATTACAACTTCATTTTAAAGTTACAAATCTACCAGATACTAGTAGGATAATTATTAGAAAGATTCGTGCTAATCATCTTGGAAAATTAGCTGCTGTTGAAGGTTTGGTTAAAAAAAGAACAGAGGTACGGCCTAAACTTCAAGTTGGTGCATTTCAATGCCACAAATGTGGGGCTGTAATTAAGATAGTTCAAGAGGAAGATATACTGAAAGAACCTTCTGAATGTTTTGAAGATCAAGGTGGGTGTGGAAGGGTTTCTTCTTTTAAACTTTTAACTAGTCTTTCTTCTTTTATAGATTCTCAAAAAATTGAAATTCAAGAAAGTCCAGAAGGTCTTCGTGGCGGAGCTCAACCAGAGAAAATCAGTGTTTTTCTTGAGGATGATCTTGTTGGAAAGATAGCTCCTGGTGATAGGGTTATTGTAAATGGAATTTTACACTCTTCTCAGAGGAGACGTGGCACTTTTCGTCTAACAGCATTTGATAAAATAATGGAAGCAATAAGCATTGAAAGTCAAGAGTTTGCATTTGAAGAAGTAGAAGTTTCTCCTGAAGATGAAAAAGAGATTTTAAAATTAAGTAAAGATCCTGAACTTTATTATAAACTTAAACAGAGTATTTCTCCAACTATTTATGGTTTAGATGTTGAAAAAGAGGCTTTAATTTTACAGTTGTTTGGAGGTCTAGCAAAACATATGCCGGATGGCACTAGAATAAGAGGCGATATCCACACATTGTTTGTTGGTGATCCTGGTACTGCAAAATCTCAGATGCTTACATATATGTCAAAACTTGCCCCTAGAAGCATTTATGCCTCTGGAAAAGCATCATCTGCTGCTGGTCTTACTGCTGCTGCTGTTCGAGATGAATTTGGAGAGGGACAATGGACTCTTGAAGCAGGTGCGCTTGTCCTTGCTGATATGGGTGTTGCTTGTATTGATGAGATTGACAAGATGGATGAATCTGATAGAAGTTCAATTCACCAGGCCATGGAACAGCAGGAGATTTCTGTTGCAAAAGCAGGAATCAATGCAACACTTAAGACAAGATGTGCACTTCTTGCAGCTGCAAATCCTAAACTTGGGAGATTCGATGAATTCCTGCCAATACATGAGCAGATTAACATGCCACCAGCACTTCTCTCTCGTTTTGATCTAATTTTTTCCATTATCGATAAACCTAATAGAACAACTGATACTGCACTTGCGTCCCATATTCTTCTTTCGCATAAGGCTGGTGAAGTAAGTGAACAAATAATAAGATTTAAAGAATCTACTCATACAAAAGAAGAACAAGACAGTTTAATGAAAAATGTTATGCCTATGTTTAGCCCTGAATTCTTACGAAAATACGTTGCATATGCAAAAAGAAACATTTTTCCTGTTATGACAAATGAGGCACTTGAGATGCTAAAGGAGTATTATGTAGAATTTCGTGCAACCTCTGAAGAAACTGTTACTTTTACACCAAGGCAGTTAGAAGCATTTGTTAGACTTACTGAGGCTAGTGCTAGAATGAGACTCAGTCAGGAAGCAACCATTGATGATGCAAAGAGAGCTATATACATAATCGATCAATATCTAAGAAGGGTTGGAATGGACAGGGAGACAGGTAGATTTGATATTGATATCATTGCTACTGGCATTTCCCATACTCAACATGATAGAATGCGAATGATTATGGATATTATCCAAAGGTTGAGCAATGAATCAAAAGATGGAAATGCATTAAGAGGAGATATTGTAAGGGAAGCTGAAATTGAGGGTCTTGAATCTGGAAAGGTCGAGGATGCATTAGACAGATTAAAACGAAATGGGCAGATATATGAGCCTGTTCATAGTAAATACAAAATTACAGGAAAATAATCAGATTTTGGGTGAGGAAAGCTTTCCTATCGCTTTTTTAACATTATTTCTTTGTTTTTCTCCTAATTCTGCAACGATATAATCAGTAAATTTTGTTTTAATGTCATTCCAATTAAGAGTAGTTACTCCAAAATCATGTTTCTTTTTTCCAGTTGAGGCTTTGAAAACATAAGGAGTCATTTGACTAATATCGGCATTGTTCATATGTAAAATATAATTTTTTTGTAGGGTTTTCTTTTCTAAAAGATATATCTCAAATTTTCTATTGAAATATTTGTAGTTAGTATCCTTATCATAATAGCGATACTCAAGCTCATAACTCTTGTTTATTTGAATAATCCCTCTATCCATAGTGCATCTCCTTATGGTATTACAGTGTAATTAGTATAATAGAACCATTGTTATAATATTTTTTGATTTTTCCGAATCTGATAATATATAATAGAAATTTCTGATCTTAATCCAAATAGTAACTAGCTGGATAAGGTTCAGGTTTAAGTCCCTTTCTTTCTCTTATCTGTTTTACAATATCAGTTTGTAACTGTCTTGGTAATGGTTCGAATCCGAGGTTTTCTGTGTTCCAAAGTACTCTACCACCTGTTGCTGATCGTATTGCTGAAGCAAATCCAAACATTTCTGCAACTGGTGCTTTTGCATCAATGTTTACCATATCTTTTTCTGTTATCATATCTCTAACAACAGCTCTCCTCTGATTCAGTTCTCGTGATGCATCTCCCATAAGATCCTGTGGTGTACTAATAAAAACCTTCTGCACAGGTTCAAGTAAGATTGGGTCAGATACAGTTATTGAGCCATATATTGCATTTCTAACGGCAGGTATTACCTGGGCAGGTCCACGGTGAATTGCATCTTCATGAAGTTTTGCATCAACAAGTCGCACAAGCATTCCCTGGCAAGGTTCAGATGCAGTCGGACCACTTTTCATAACCTCGTTAAATGCTTCTTTTATAAGTTCTCTTGTCTCAAAAAGATACTGTATACCTTTTGTAACATCTGCTATAAGGTTCAACCCTTTAACAGCAAAAACCCCCTTGGCAATTTCTTTGCTCATACCAAGTTCCTGAAGTTTTTTAATTACTTCATTTTTATTTTTTTTGACATTTTCCGGTATCTCATTATTGTAAAGAGCTTTTACTATATTTTCTGGAAGTGGTTCAACTTCAATGTAGAAACGATTGTGTTTGTTTGGCGATTTACCTTCGAATTTCTGCGAGCTTTTCTTTGCAACAGATTCCCTATATACAACTATTGGTTCTGATGTAACAATGTCTACACCATGTTCATTTCTTATTCTATACTCAGTGATTTCAAGGTGCAATTCTCCCATACCAGACATAAGATTTTCACCTGTTTCCTGGTTGATATCTACTTGTATACTAGGATCCGCCTTTGAAACTATCCTTAACACCTCGATAAGTTTTGGTAAATCCTTAGTATTTTTTGCTTCAACTGCAACTGTTACCACGGGTTCAGATATGTGTATAATTCTTTCAAACGGTTCTGCATCTGGATTATCGGTAACGGTGCTTCCAGCAAAAGCATCTCTAATACCTGTGGCTGCTACAATGTTACCAGCGCTTACAAATTCAACTGGTATTCTATCTGCCCCAACCATTAAGTTCACCTGTTGTACGCGGTTAAGTCTAGGCATACCTATAACATAAACCTCATGTCCTCGCTCTACTTTCCCACTATAAACTCTACCTACTGCTACCTCTCCTGCATGTGGATCCATTACAATCTTTGTAATCATTATTGAAAGAGGACCACCATCATCTGTTTCAATCATGCTTTTTCCAAGTTCACTAGTTATGTCACCCCTCCATATGTGAGGTATTCTATACTTCTGGGCCTCTTGTGGAGGTGGAAGATGATCAACAACCATGTCTAGTAAAACCTCATGAATAGGTGTTTTCTTTGCAATTGCTTTTTGATTATCATTATGACAGAAATCATAAATATCTTTGAAACTAAGACCTGATTTTTCCATATAAGGTGCAGAAATTGCCCAATTGTAATAAGCTGATCCAAATGCAACACTTCCATCTTCAACTTTTACATTCCATTTTCCTTTGAACTCATCCGGGACTGTTTTGTTTAAAAGTTCATTGAATTTAGAAATGATTTTGATAAAACGCTGTTGCATCTCCTCTGGTGTCACACGGAGTTCATTTATTAATCGATCAACTTTATTTATGAAGAGTATTGGTTTTACTTTCTCACGGAGCGCTTGTCTAATTACTGTTTCAGTCTGAGGCATAGCTCCCTCGACAGCACATACAACAACAATGCAGCCATCTACTGCACGCATTGCACGAGTAACATCTCCACCAAAATCAACATGGCCAGGTGTATCTAAAAGATTTATTAGGTATTCTTTCCCTTCAAATTCGTGAACCATGGAAGCAGAAGCAGTGTTAATTGTTATACCTCTATCTTGCTCCTGTTCATCGAAATCAAGAACAAGTTGTTTACCAGCAAGATCCTCACTCATCATTCCACAGCCAGCAAGCAAGTTATCAGAAAGTGTTGTTTTCCCATGATCAATATGAGCAGCAATACCAATATTTCTAATGAAATTTAACTTGTTCATTAAATTTTTTGCTTTCTTTATATTATCTTCTTTCTTTCCCATACTAATAACCTCAATTATTCTAACTTAATAAGTCCCCATTAACTTCATCTTGCTGATTTAGCAACACGCTCGATATCATTCTTTTTTGATACTGAAAATGAAGAAACGTCGTTCTTAGATGCCTTTATTATTTCATCAGCAAGGCATGCTTCAATGCTTTTCTTATTTTTATGACTTGCAGAAACAGAGCTCATGCTGATATTGCGAATAGCGATATCTAATCGCCTCTGTGGTGCAATATCTACTGCTTTGGGAACAGATATTCCACCGAAGCGTAATCTTGTTGTTTCTTCTTTAGGTGCAGCATTCTGAAGGGCATCGATAAAAACCTGCATGGGATTAGTTTTTGTTTTTTTATCAATTATTTCCAAAGCCGCTTTTACAACTTTATACGCTTTGATTTTTTTACCATTATATTTCTCAGTTCTCATGATGTTATTTATTAAACGCTCAATAATTGGAATCTTAGATTTTGCAAATAGTTTATTTGCGTTAATTCCTCCAAGGTAGATGATTTCTGTTTCAAGATTAATATATCTTGAAAGACCTTGATCTTCTATTTTAACTTCTGTCATGTCATATTTTGAAAAGACTGGAAAAAAATTACTGCCAATTGAATCACTTTTTTTCGCTACCATATTTATCGTCTCATTGCTTTCTCAATCTTTCCTCTTATCATTTCATTTAATGATACATCATTAACCTTTATAACCTTAAAACGAACACCAGGGATATCACCATAACTTCGGCCCATTCTACCCCCAATTCCTTCTATCAATACTTCGTCGTGTTCATCAATAAAACTAATTGCATTATTTCCTGGGGCAAAAGCAGTTATTTGTCTTCCATTTTTAATCAACTGAACCTTTACACATTTTCTGATAGCTGAGTTAGGCTGCTTGGCTTCTATACCAACCTTTTCTATAACAATTCCTCTACCCTGGGCGGTTCCCTCCAAAGGATCAGCCTTTTCTTTTAAGTGTAATACTCTTTTTTTATAGTATCTATCATTCCAGTGTTGTTTTTTTCTGGATTTTTTAAGCTTTCTTGCCGCGTTTATTCCTCTGCCCATTTTTCACCTATTAGATAAGAGTAACGCTGTATGCGGTTTTAATATTTAAATTCTTAGGGTCATAATTCTTAGTTATTTAATACTAAATTGAGGCTCTTAATATTCACTATTATACTCTAAAAAACATTAGAATTAATTAAGAAAAAAACCTCCAAATTTACTCATAAGCTCTTTTACTATTTTCATCAATAACAAGTTTCTGATTTCTTAATATCAAATAATTAGAAATATCGCTATATGAGTAAGCATTTATATTTATATTTTCACTATACATTCTGTAATATACTCCTGATAAAGATGCATTCAATGATTCATTACTGCCGTCATCCTTAAACAATCTTAGATGTTCAACATCCTCAATACCAAAATTTTGATGAATTTCACTTTGAATGGAACTTGCAATTCCTGCACATTCAACGGGAATCCATCCATCATCACCCAATCCGCCACCTACAAATACCTCAGCCCATGCATGAGGAATTGCGTTGTTTTTTTCTACTAAAAATCCTCTAATAAATCTTGCTGGTATTTTTAAGGATCTACAGAGAGATATGTATAAAAATGAAAGATCGTCGCAATCTCCTGTTTTACATTGAATGGTATAGCTTGCTGTTTGAACATTATCATTTTCAAAATGGGTATTATATTTTGTGTTTTGTTTTAGCCATTTGAAAAGTTCTTTTGCAACAAGAAATGAATTATTTTTACCTGCTATTGATAATACATGATTTGCGATATTAGAAATCTCAGGATCATTTGGATCGATAAATATTGTTGTATCATTTGATTGAGTCTTAGTAAATTGATTAGTTATATCTGGATATCTTTCATTTATTTCTTGAACGCTAAGAGCATTTTCTCCATTTAAATCAGAGACAATAAAACTTTCAGAATGAACGGTGGCAGTAATTCCGAGATCATATTCCTTGTTTAAGTTACTAGTAATATTCCAACTTTTTACACTGTTCCATGTTGCTATCGTCTCATCATAGTACTCATCATTATGAATAACTATATCTGTAATTTGTCCACTTAATACCTCTGGTAAATCACATTTGTATAAGATACTATATTTACCCGAACCTAAACAATTTATTTCGTATCCATAAGATATTGTATAGCTTACAGAAGTTGGATGTGCTTCATAGGTCGTAGAACCATCTATTGTAAAAAATTCTAGACAACCGGATATGGCTGAAATTATTAAAATAAGAATAAAAACTAAAAAAATGATTTTATTTCTCATTATTTTCTAAATAATCCTCTTTTCTCCTTTTTTATAGATGATCTATACTTGCATCCCTGGTTCATTGGACAATTGATACATTTAGGATTTTCAATATAACAAAAGTTATTTGCAAGTGATGCAAGTGAATCGAGATATTTGTAAACATTTTCTTTCATTTTTTCAGCTTCTTTTGAAAGTGTCTTAATTGCTTCATCTGGGTCATCTGTTGTTACCCATCCAAGTCTTCTTGCAACCCTTCCAACACTTTCTGCTTTATCTGTAAGATTACTTTCTTTTGGTTTTGGATTTTCGATTGTTGGAGCTTGAATTTTTATTGGGGGTGGTGTTGCTGGCATTTTAGGAGGTGTATATATTTCCTCTTCTCCTCCACCAGGTTTTGATATACCAACTGATTTACCTCCATGATTTGTTTCACGTGTGCGTATTTCTGACATAATGGGTATTTGAAGACCTGCACCTGAAATAAGAGCAATCCCGATTGGTAAACGCTGTATCTCATCATATGTTTGAGTTGTTAGACCTTCTACAGATTGAATAATAGCTTTTAGATCATTAGGATTTGTAACTTTTAAGATGACATTTGTGTTACATTGAGAGATAATATTTTTATCCACTTTAGCGGGACGCTGACTAACAATACAAAGCCCCATTCCAAACTTTCTACCTTCTGAAGCGACAGTCCGTAGTATATTTGAGGATACAGCATTACCAAATCCTCTCTCAGGACAATAGTTATGTGCTTCTTCAACTACTAATAGAAATGGCGAGATCTTGCCAGCTTTTCTATCATCAAAAAGTTCCTTTGTGAGACGCGCAACAACAACATCTTGTACATCAGGTGGGACACCTTTCATATTAATTGTAGAGCATTTTCCTTTGATTACAAGATCATTTGTTGAGGTTCCATTTTCAGAAAAAACACCTATAGAATCCAGTGATTCTAGGGAAGCTATAACGTTCCAGCGAGCATTACTTTTACTACGATTCACAGCATCAATTATATCTCTAAGATTCCATATCTTCTTATATTCTTTTATTTCTTTAATTGCCTGATATAATACACCTATCTGTGGACCTGAAAGCTTAGATGATAGAAGATCAATTATTTCACGAGCCTCAAGGTTTATACCACTTAATGTAAGATGCTTTGCTTTTCCTCTTGAACCAACTGGTGTATATTCATTAATTTGACTTGAATAACCCTGTTTTGTTATTCCAAATCGTTCCATGTTTTTCTGATCTTTTCTACTTTTATTTGGCTCTGTCAAAGAATGATATTCTCCATGGGTATCAATTATTACCATTGGTATTTTATGCTTTAAAAGCTCCTCAATGAGAACACCACAGGCGTAACTCTTTCCACCACCTGTTTTTGCAAGAATACAAATATGTTTTTGAACAAGGGCATCAATGTTCAGATAAACACGCAGATTATGACCTTTTAAAAGACCAATATATGCTCCATTTTGCTTTGAAGCATTCAAACCAAGAACACTCCTTATTAGATCCTCATTAGCACGAACTATAGTAGTTCCAGCACTAAAAGGAGAACGTGGTGATTGCAAAAGTCCCTTTTTATCCCTATATCCGATAACACCTGCAAAAGCAGAAAGTCTAGTGCTAATAGGGCGAAGTTCCCCCCCTTTCATAATACTATCTGTATCCTTAATATTCAGATCAGAATATTGCTTGATATCCATAATCTGAGCAAGCATATTTCCTTCTTTATGTGGAGCAAAAATATAATCAAATTTTCGAACGTTTTGTCCATCTACTGCAAAATTGAATTCAGTTGAACCTACATCTCCATATATATAACCAACAATTCCTTCTTTCTGGTGCATCATATATCCCCGATTTTTCAAATAATACCCAGGATAGTTATTATAGTTTTTGTAATTTTCTAACCTGTTGTGCAGGTAGTTGTGCAAGTATTTGTAATGCTTCGATTTCCATAAAATGAAGTTTTCCAGGTATTACTAATGTATGGAGAGGAGGTCCAAAGTTTTTATCAATTATATCTTCAATAATACTTGCAAAGACAATAGGTTCAGAGGATCCTGCACGTGCAACAACACAAATAATATCCTCTTGTTTTATGATATTTTCTTTATGTTTTTCTTCCATTCTTAATAGAAGCTTCATCCCTTCATTTGCTGTCATATATCTTTTTTTATCTGACTGAATATCTAAGAGTATTAAGGTGTGTAAACCAATCTCTTTGTTTTCTTTTATTATTTCGTATTGACTTGTTGGAAAATAATTCTTTTCAGGAAATGCAAGAGTTGTAGCTCTACCAAACTTATAATTTTGTAATCCTAATAAACCTGGAACTGCAGTAACAATGCTGCTACCATGAATAATTGTTGTTTTTATTCCCATTTTAGCAGCTCTTAATCTGATATCAACATGAGTTGTAGCAGTCATCGGATCCCCACAGGTCAATAAAGCTACTTTTTTCTGTTTTGCCATGTTTAGGATTTTATCTCCTTTTTCAGTTTCCTCCCTGGTTAAAACCTCTATAGTTTTTCCAATAGTTTTTTCGATTTTATCAATGTAAGTTCCTGTTAGTTTTGCTGTATAAAATTCTGCGAATACTTTATCACAATTTTTTATTTCTTCAAGACCTTTTAATGATATATCTTTTTCATCGTATAATCCTAAGCCAATAAAGATTAAAGATCCATTTACCATAGTAATCCAAAGAACCATTAATCAAAGCATAGAGAAAAAAGTTTGTTATTATCTATTTGCTAATATTTACTTAGTTATTTAAACAATAATTTAATTATGCTCACCAATGATTCCATCAGGTCTAGAGCTTTTAGCAATACCAATATTCATTAGTGGAGTTTTAATTCTATACAAGGGTTCAGATGTACTAGTAGATGGTACTTCAAAAACTGCTGCAAAACTTGGTGTTTCAACTTTAATTATATCTGTTTTATTGGTTGGTTTTGGCACTTCTGCACCAGAATTTGCTATTTCTGTTGGTGCTGCTATTCAAAAGGATTCAGGAATATCACTGGGTAATATAATTGGTTCATGCATAGCAAATCTTTTGTTAATCTTAGGTTTAAGTGCAATTATTAGACCCATAAAAATTAATAAAGGTATAATAATAAGAGAAATGCCAATTGTCTTGGGCGTTGCTTTTATTCTAGTACTATCTTCATATGCAAGTTTATTGGATAACCTACATTTATTTGGTGGTATAATTTTTCTTATATTATTTGTCATGTTTATACTTTATTTCATTCAATGTGCAAATAAAGAAAAAAGAAAAGATAAATCTATTAAGACTGGAAAAACCGGTAAAAATATTCTTTTTATAATTTTTGGAATAATTGCAGTTATTTTTGGTGCTGAACTATTGATAATCTCTTCTATTACAATTGCAGAATTACTTAGTATTCCAACTTTTATTATTGCTTTATCAATTGTTGCTGTTGGTACCTCACTGCCTGAGCTTTCTGTTTCTGTCATGGCAGCATATAAGGGGGAATCAGATATCGCTGTTGGAAATGTGCTTGGTTCAAATATTTTTAATATCCTTTTAATCCTAGGGATAGCTGCTCTGTTTATCCCACTAAATGCGGTTGCATCATTGGATCATATTATAATTCTTTTAGCAGTAACGCTTGTAATGTTTCCAATTTTATATTCAGGTCATAAAATTTCTAGAAAAGAAGGAGTATTTATGCTAATTTTCTATGGTATTTTTATTTGGTATGCCTTTTTTGGATACACGTACTTTATTTAAAATCAAATCCGTTATATAGTAAAATATGATGTCTGGGAGATAATGGTTAAAGAGAAAAAAATTGATAGAAAAGCCGTCATTCCGGTTTTCTTAATGGGATGCTTGTTTGTAATTGTGCATGGTCTTGCTTTACTTGTTACTGCTCCATTTAAGGAAGCTGGTTTACAACCTGCATTTGATAATCCGGACAATCCAATGAACATCATTTTTATTTTTGTAATACTTCTTACCTTTACATTTGTAATATTATTAATTTCCAGATTTTGGAAAAAACAGTTTATTCAAGTTTTAATTCTTGGTGCAATTGGTTATACGGCTGCTTATTTGTTTTATCCTCTTTTGACACTTGTTATTCCAGAGGTTGCTGCAAATATATCGATTTCTGAAGATCTTGCTCTTGTTATTTCTGCATCTGCTATTATTGCGATAGTTCTTGCCGCAGCTCTTGTATATATCTTGTATAAAATTCCTGAATGGTATGTTATTGATATTGCTGGTGTAATAATAGGTGCTGGCGCTATTGCAATCTTTGGTATGTCCCTTGGTGTTTTTCTTGTTATAATCTTACTTGTTGGACTAGCAATTTATGATGCAATTTCTGTCTATAAGACCAAACATATGATTGATCTTGCAGATACGGTGATGGATCTTAAACTGCCGGTACTTTTAGTTGTTCCTAAAGTTAGACATTATTCTTTAATTAAGGAAACTAAAAGCTTGAAACAAAAAATAAAAGATGATGATGAACGAGATGCATTCTTCATGGGACTTGGAGATATTGTAATGCCGGGAATTCTAGTTGTATCAATTTATAATAATGTTAGTGGGAGTTTACCTATTGTATTGTCTGCGATAATTGGTACTCTTATAGGTTTTTCAATTCTAATGATTTTTGTAATGAAAGGTAAACCACAGGCAGGTCTTCCATTGTTGTGTGGTGGTGCAATAGCAGGATATATTATTTCTAGTCTTGCTATCTTTGGTGAACTAAAAGGTCTTACTTTTTCATTTTAATAATCAGTTTTAAAACCGCAATTTTCACACCAAACTTTTCCATCAAAATGATTTAGAGGATTCTTGCATTTTGGACAAATTGTTTTTTCAAAGAAATGCTCAAGCCACACGTCTCTTACTTGCGGTACTGTTTCACTTTCTATTTTTTTCAACATATCTTTGAGCTTGGGAGTAATAGCAAGTTTCCGTAACTTAGAATAATCTATTTTAATTGGTGCAATTGGTTTGTATGAATCATAATATATGGTTTGACCTTTTTCTGTATGGGTCTTTTTTCTTCCAATAAGAATTGCCGCTAGAATAAATCCGGAGATAAGACCTCCTAAATGGGCAAAATGAGCAGTATTGTCCTGAACATCGAGCATAACAATTACTGTTTCCAATGCTGCAAAAAGTATTACAGCGTATATAACTTTGATACGACGAAGAATCATTATTATACCAAGAGGTATAGGCATAACCACTTCATCTCGAGGATAAGAATAGGCAAATGCACCCATAATACCAAAAATGGCACCAGATGCGCCAATCAATGTTATTGCCGATCCAAGATTCATTAAAGAATGGGTCAATGCAGCACAAACTCCAGTTATCAGATATATTGCTAAGAATTTTTTGGCTCCAATTCGTTGTTCAAAAGCCATTCCCATGAAGAAAAAGACAATCATATTTCCTATAATATGAACAAAACCGCCATGTACAAACATAGAGGTAAATAATGTATAAATCTGAGGCGAATATTCTATCGATAGATAGATCGGTCTAAAACCAAGATCCCAGATTATAACACTGACACTACCTAAACCTATTTGCTTGTAAAAAATAATACTAATGATAAAAACAGCAAAATTTGCAACCATCAGTGCATATGTCATCATCCATTTCTTAGCATATGCAAGAACAAGGGAACCTATCATTATACAGATGGCTAATATCGAGATGGGGTCTATTTCCAACACTACTATGTCCATTGACGTTTTCTCCAGTCACGTGCAATTAGAGCGAAAGTCATGGTATATATAATTATGATATAAATAGTGTTCTTGTAATCTGCCTGTATGGTTTCTTCCTTTTGTTTTTTTGTTTTTGGAGCAGTAAGGTTCCAATCATAAAAAAAAACATTTGTGTAATATTTTGCTACCTCACAATCATTAATTATTATACCTACTTCTCTATTGCGTGTAACTGAATTCTCATTCCAGTTAATACTTGATATTAATACAGATTTATTATCAATAATCATGCCCTTGTTATGAACATTTGAAAAGTAAGACCAATTTGTATAAATGAGCTTTACATCTATTCCATTTTCTTCAAAGTACTGTTTTGTTATTTTTATTCTCTCATTTGTTTCTATATAATTTGGATTATAGTATTTGTATAGCTTAAGATAAGCACAGTTCTTTTCGTAAAAGTTTTTCCAAT
>CAZHIY010000013.1:0-1630 GCA_964533085.1 uncultured Thermoplasmatales archaeon
AAAATTTTCCAATATATTTTTTATTATTGTGAAAAAATATTATTCCATTCAAAATCAACATATGGTTTATCTTGAAAAATCTTCAAATATCTATCAGGTAACTTGGAAAGTATTTCATTAAAAAGATTTTTTTCCACCTCTGAAATAACTGTTCTTTTTGCACCTTTGTTTTTTTTCCCTCGAAAAGTAATATCTTCATGCTTCATTTCTAATTTAAAAAATTTAAACATATCCATTATTTTTTTTGCATTATTCAGATCTTTTGGAACATCTAATGTATAGCAATCATTATGTTTTTTGTATTTATTTAAAAAATTCATTGCACGATTTTCTGTTTCAATCCACTCCAGTAAAAAATATTGATATATTTTATTCTCATCAGATACATTGTAAATTGTTTTATTATCAAAATTTAAAAATTTAAAAATTTCCTCGTTTCCTGTTAAAGTCCATTTAACATATTTATTGCCATCATCACCTCTATAATTTAATGGATATTTTATTTTAATTAATTGCTCAGCCCTATTGAGATTGCTTTTTGCTACTTTGAGTGGATTTCTTATTAAATGGATCAGTTTCATATCAGGAAAAAACTCCATTGCCACATCAGAAAATGATTTTAAAAAGGAATGATTGGTTTCAACATATAGGTTCATATTATAACTATTGATTTTTTTTAGCTTTTTTTGAAAAAGTTCTATTATCTTATCTTTTTGATCTGTTTGGTACCAATAAATAGATTTGCCAAACATATTCGGTATTGGCTCATGTTTACTAACACAATCAACAATATTATTCTTAAAGAGATACGACAAATATTTAGTACCTGTTCTTCCAGATGTTAGACAGAATATTTTCATCATAGTATCACCCGGGTATAATAAATCTGTTTTTTAAATGTATTTGATTAAAGAATTATTATTTTTTATATCTATAAATAGGTTTTATTTAGCAAAATTAAAATGTGAATATATAATACAAAATATTTGGAAAAGCATATAAGCATATAATAATTATTTTTCAATATACATTCAGAAATAGTTGAATTTTATGAAAGGTAAAAACCAAAAAAAAGAAAATATATTTTATATTTTTTTAACACAATTTATAAGAATTGAGCATGTGTTTGGGTGGTCAGCAATTTCCTTTGGTGGTTTTATTTTAGGAATGTCCTCTTTAGAATTATCTAATTATATAATTCCTTTTCTTGTTTTTTTAATAACTATTTTTTGCATAATATCATTTACTTTTTCAGTAAACAATTATTTTGATGCCGATTCCGATATAATTAATCCTAGAAGGAAAGATTTTAATGCGATTGCTTCTGGAAAAATTTCAAAGAAAAATGGAATTATTCTTAATATTATTTTAGTAATTATTCCATTGGTTGTTTCTTTTTTATATAAATTTGAAGTATTTTTATTATGTATTTTATTTTTAACTTTTATGTGGTTATATTCTTCACCGCCATTAAGATCTAAAAATAGACCAGGCCTTGATATTATATGGCATTTTTTCGGATTTATTCTTATTGTTATCTGGGGTTCATTTGTTGCAGGAAAAATTGATCTTATTAATTGGTTGGCTGCGATATCACTTGGTGCATTCAGTTTAATTGGCCAAGTTGAAA
>CAZHIY010000013.1:1640-17245 GCA_964533085.1 uncultured Thermoplasmatales archaeon
CATTTGATAAAAAGAGTGGAACAAAAACTTTTGCTGTAAAAATTGGTATTAAAAAGACAAAAAAAATTCTTACAGGACTTGTTATTTTTCATATAATCCTTCTGATCCCATTAATTATTTTTTACACAATAAGCTATTATTACAGTATAATAGTTGCAGTATTTATTGCAATTGTTGGACTAATATTTTTTAAATATAAAAGAAAGGAATTTACAAAACAAATGTTTTTTGTAAAATATTTTACAAATATATTTGGTGGAGCGGTTTATTTAAGCGGTTTGGTTTATTACATTCTTTTTTTACTTGAAACTCCAACTTTAGGTCTTCTAAATATTTTAGGTATATCTTAGTTTTCATTATAAAAATCTTAAAAACTCTGCAATATCAATCTGATTGATTTTAGTAACTTTTGAATCAACCTCAATCTCCCCTGTATACTTTATATGATACCTCCAGTAATTTATAGTAGGCATTCTTATATAATCAAGATTAAGTGGTTCCATTTTTAATTTTAATTTTAAATTATCGTTATCAACAATTATTGAAGAATTATATGGTATTAACTTTCCACAATCTTTTATCTGTTTTTCAATTATGAAATTAATATCCTTTGGATTAATATTTATAAATTCATCATCTTTATTTAATACCAAGAGTTTTTCTTCATTACCAAATCTTTTCATCACTCTTGCCCAAGTTATATTATATTTTTCTAAAGGTAACTTTCCAAAGTGATATCCCTTAGATAGAGCTGGTGCAAAAATAAGATATGCATTATGGTCATGATATCCATGTCCAGTAACATTAATATCCTCTCCATCTAAATGAACAATTCCCTTTATGTTAAAATGAGGAATAACAAGCCAGTTTCCAAGACCATGTCTACCTCTAAATGGCTTGAATGTTTTTGTCAAATGTAAATCAAATCCACCACTTTTATCTCCCATTGATATATCATAAACCCAATTTTTTGTTATTTCATCAATTTTACCACTTATAATGTCCCTATTATTTATTCTAATCAAAGGTCTATTATCTGGTCCATACAACTTTCTATACGGTGGTCTTTCTCTTTTTATAAATACCAATTCTGTGTCCTTATAGATATAACATCCAGTCTGAATAAATCCAATATTTCCTGCTGTAAGAACATTTACTAGAGAAACAACGCTATAGTTATTTGAAAAAATACCATCAAAATACCAAGTTACAATATGGAAAAAATTCTTCTTTTTTTGCCAAGCATCATCACTAATTTTTATATCTCTAGGTTGAAATTCCTTATTTTTAGTAGACATTTACCTAAATCAAATCCTAATATAAAACTACTCTATCTTAATTTTATCGATTTAAATAATTATACAAATAAAATCATAATTTCTTTATATGTACTAGCAAATAACACTATTTAGATAATGCTCAATATAATATTGATATTTATTGGAATTTGTGCAATCCTAGCAGAGTTTTTTACAATTGGATTATGGATTAATGCAAGATGGCAATATAAAAAAGAACAAGATCCATCATATAGTCCAAGAACCTGTATTATAATACCCTGTAAGTATGCACATGAAAGGTTTAAAGAAAATGTTAATGCAATAATAAATCAGGAATTCAAAAATTACAATGTAATATTTGTTACTGATTCAACTAAAGATTCAGCATACAGAGTAATTAAAGAGATTGCAAAGGACAATAAAAAAATCCATCTAGAAACAGCAGATTCAATAAAGGGATGCAGTGGAAAAATAGCAGCTCTTATCAAGGGAGTTGGTTTTGCAGATGATGCTGAAGTTTATGTGTTTGCAGATTCAGATATAAAACCTCATAAACAATGGTTGAAATATTTAGTAGGATATCTTGATGACGAGCAAATTGGAGCAACAACCGGCTATAGATGGTATTTTCCAAATAATCTAAAATCATATTTTATATCAACATGGAATTTGACAAGTGTACTACCCTTCTTTTTTCCCATGTTTAACTATACATGGGGGGGCTCAACAGCAATGAAAAAGCAAGTTTTTGATAAACTAAATGTAGCTGAAAAATGGAAGAAAGGATTTGCTGATGATTTGATATTAACTGAAGCATTAAAAAAAGAAGAATACAAAATTAAATTTGTACCAAAATGTTTAATAGAAAATAGTGCAGGAGATGAAGGTAATTTTCTAAAATGGGGAATTAGACAGTTCACATGGGTAAAATGGTACTACCCATTTGAATATACAGTATCTTTTGTAAGAGTAGTTGGAGTAAAAGTTACAATGATTTTTGGAATTATCCTATTATACCTTGGATATACAATTCCAGGTTTATTAATGGTTTCATCATTTTTCCTTGAAATAATTGCAGGTTGGCAAGCTATTTCAACAGTAAAAAAGCTAATGTTATATCCTAAAAAGAGTACTGGTAGTTCTCTTGTTTATACTCTCTTGATGCCTTTTGCAATGTTTGTTATTGCATATAATTATTTTTCCTCTCTATTTACGAGAGAGGTTACATGGAGTGGAAGAAAATATAATAGAAGAGAAGCTTTATTAAAAAAATGATTTAGATTATTTATATTTTCTAATCTTTTTTTAGGTTCTAATTGACTTTAAATATGGGGGGTATAATAGTTGATGCAGCATAACTCTTTTAGATATTGAAAATATTTGTAAGCAGCTGAGCTGCTGTCTCGTGTAGAATTATTACGACTATGACATAGACAAGAAGGACTTTCGACAGGTTCGCACCAATTTTTAACAAGGTAAAATCAGCCTTTTTATCTGTAAAGTCCATGGAGAGCTTATAGACTTCATAAATAATTACCCCCATAAATGGGGTAGCAAGAATCACAACCCAGTCGACGTAAAAAGCGACACAATAAAAAGCAACTGATAAGACTAACACAGCCTTGATAACTGTCTTGGCGCGTGTACCAAGCCAATAGGCAGTAGTTCTTGTACCAATTTTTTTATCAATCTCCCTGTCAGCAATTTCAGCTATAAGACAGCTTGCAAATGTTGGAAAAATAGTAGCTATGCTAAATGCAATTGTTGCTCTCAGCGGACCATTGAATAAAAAAAAGCAGCTGAGTATAGGGAAAAGTGAGAAACCATAGGTGTTGAATAAAGTGCCGATGAGTGGTCTGTTTTTTAGTCTAATGGGCCAGGTGTATATAATACCAAGAGCATAAGTAAAAGCATATACGACAGCAAATTCTAGGTTTCCTAAGAGAAACACTACGCAGGCAAGAGCAATGCTGGTGAGAATAAAATTCCATTTTATTTGACGCCATGTAAACTCTTTTAGTAAGTAGTTCGCCTTCGCAATTCCACTAGATGTCGCTAGTTTATCCTCTTCAACGTCAAAGAGATTATTATAACCGTTGACAGCTACAGAAAGCAAATAGATAGCAAGAGCGCCAAGGAGGTATGGGACATGGAAAAAATTAAACCCTGTAAAATATAATCCGACAACAGAATAAATAACAAACAAAGGGAGGGCGGCGACACTCCTCTGAATCCTTAGAAATTTTGCTATAGAACTCTTACTGTTAGATAATAACTGCATGTTTTTCAATGTTCTATCTATCTTGTCCACCATAAGGAATTACTCCCTAATAATCCCAAAAAAGATGTAGGTGATACTTCATTCTTTCTTTTGATATGATAATCCATGTCATATATTAATATTTTGGATAAAAATGAAAGAAGTATATGTGCTTCGATAAATAAAAATGTGTTTACATCCTAGGTTTAAACAATTCTTCTCCAAGAAGTGGGGTAAATATGATATACCAAACTATTGGAAAAATAATTATAATCACTGAAGGAAGAGTACCAATTATTGGAATTAACATTATCGGCACAAGAGAATATCGTAAAAATGATTGAATGCCAATTATTTTTCTTATTTTACTTCTATCAAAAATTTTCATAGTTAAAAATTTGACACTTAAGGCTAATAAAATAAAAGTGAGAACTGCTAATAAAATAATTTGCCATGGGAAGTAGTTATATCCAAAAAACACAAAGGGTGTGAATAATAAAACAGCTGAAAACAGTCTTATACCAAATCCAAATGCCTTAAAATTATTTGGAATGAAAAGATTATTTCCTTCTACTTTTACTCCTGAAGAAAGCGCTATATTTGTAACACCCATTTTATAATCATGGTCAGCATCTTTTATTCCACCCTCAACAGCATTCATATGTATTGCTTGATTAAATGTTAGAATAAATATTATCCATGTTATTATTGTTGGTTGACCAAATGAAAGAGCACCAAATAAGAAGACAAAAGACATTGATATTGCAACAAGAAAATCAGAGCCGATGATTCTTTTACCATATAGATCATATATACTCCCTAGAATTCCTGCAAGGATGATGCAGTTAATTGCTATGAATTTGTTTGTATCAATTGGTTTTTCGTAGAAAAGTATTGAAATAAGAAAGAATATTATTAAAATGAGAAATACCGATAACAACAATGCTGATTTTTTTGAAACATCTCCACTGACAAGTGGCTTTTTTTTCAAATCATCAACAAGATTATCAAGTTCAACATCAGCATAGTCGTTTAGTAAAAAACCGAAAACAGCTGATAAAGAGCCAACTAAAAAAACGATAAAGAGATCAAATACATCATAGACACCAACAGTTAATGCACCAATTAATGTAGTGGTTCCAAGTCCACCAATACCGGGTAGTCGAAGAAGTTTTGCATATGCAGCAATCTTTTTCATAGAAATTTGGTAGAATCTGACTCTTTTTGAACTTTTCCAATTTATACGTCTTCTGATTAGTTAAATATTTTAAGGAGGATAAAAAATTTATAATTATTTCGTTAAAACTATTTAAAAATTAAAAAAAGGGATTTTTTTCAAAGAAAGTGGTCCCGAGTATAGTTGGATATTACCTAGTAATGTTCTTTTACTCATTCCTATCTCCTATTTTATCCATATTTTAAATATTCAATTATTTGAATATCATTATCAAGTCTATCAGTTTTAGAGCCAACTGAAATTTCTCCATTTGATTTAACATGATATCTCCAATAATCAGCAAGAAGTTGTTTTGCAAAATGATGATTTTTTGATTCCATTGTAATGTCTACATTTACTGGAACATTATCAACAATATCATTAATTTTTATTCTGAATTCTGTAGGATATTTTTTATATTTTATCTGGGAGGTCTTTACGATACTGAAATTTATTTTATTTGGATTAATATTTAGATATCCTCCATTATCCTGATTTATAACAGCAATTAAATCTGAGCGTTTTTTTGATTTAACAATATTTGCAAAAACCATAGAAAAAGACTTACTGATTATTTTTCCCCAGTACCAACCAATACCATAGTTCATAAAAGTAAGCATATTATAGTTCCAATTATGATCATGATATCCAATTCCTTCCACATCCATTTTCTTACCATTTACAACAATTTCCCCAGAGACAATTGCTTTTGGGAGAGCGACCGTCCAACTTTCATTTTCTGTTTGAATTTTCCAGCCTTTTGTCAAACCCTTAAATTTTAGATCAACTGCATTATCTTTAATTTTGAATTTATAATTATAAATCCAATCTTTGGATTGCTTATACAAGTCCTTATTTAATGTAAAAACAGGTTTTCCTAAAATCTTTACAATCGGAAAAACTTTAGATGTTTCAATATTTTTAAATAAAAAACGTTTTGCTGCCTTAACAACAAACTGTCCATCCTTATAAAAATGGATTTTAGGAGAAACCATTCCAAAATTTTTCTTAGTAAATGTTTGAAAACCTATATGTGCGCTATAATTATTATTAAAAATTGCATCAAAATACCACCATTCTGCAGAAACTCGTTTTGGTGAACCATGAAACGCATCATCAGAAGGTATGATATCTTCAACATTTGCTTTAGGAACAGTGTTATTCATTGATTTAGTATAAGAATATAATTCTATTTGAGTTTTATTGTTTTTACATTGTTTTTGGTTGTAAAAATGTACCATGTAATATTAAATTTGAAAATATAAATCCAATTGGAGGGAATAAAATAATGAATATTGCCAAGGGATTTATGACCATAAGCATTAATGGAACTATTGAGAAATTTATAGAAAAATGAATGCCAAATAATTTTCTCATTTGTCCTCGATCAAAATATTTAAGATTTAAAAATCTATGAGATATGAAAAGCATTAAGAAACCTATTATGAAAAACAGTATCCATAAGATATAATGTAAAGTAGTTCTATCTTTAAAAACAATAAAAAATGGAAGATATACAAAGAAAATATTTACTATTTGAATTAAATAGGTGACAAATTTATAACTAAAAGGCATTATAAACAAATTTTTCTTGGTTACTCTAACACCAAATTTCAATGCAGCAGTTGATGCTCCTATCTCATAGTCGCTCTTGATATCTTTTAATCCTCCTGTGACTAATTGCATAAAAAATACTTCAATCCATCCTAATATACCCACAATCCAAGCAAGAGTTGTAACTCCATTTAAATTACCTGAAACTGTCGTTGCACCAAAAATAATCAGTAAAAAAACAGCTGAACTACTTAAAACATCCATCAAAGGATATTTCTTACTAATAATATCATATATCGTAATTACAAATGCAGAAAAGAATAAAACTATTAATGGAAAATATGAACCCAGTTCATAACAAAGATAAATAGCAAGTATAAAAGAAATAACCATTGAAATAATAGCAAAAATCCATGCTTTTCTAATTGAGATGGTACCAGATATTAAAGGTCTATCACTGATTTCTTTGTTAAGCTTATCGATTTTAGAGTCAATAATGTCATTTAGTACGAAACCATAAGAATGCCCAAAAAAACCTATTAGAAACAACAAAAAAAGATGGAATATTTCAAAATTTCCCATAGCAATAGCACCCATAACAGGTGACAATCCTGTTAAAAATGAGTTAAATGAGCGTGCAAGTTTTAGGTATTCTCGTATCATGTTTTATAAACAACATGTAAAGATAAATAGAATAAAAAGAAATCGCTAAAATAAACTATTCTCTTCAATGAGTTATTTATCATATTAGAAAAGCTCAAAAATAAAAAATTCCTTATGGTGTTGATGAGCAATATTATTTCAGATTATGTAAAACTTTTAAGATTACCCGGCCTGGAAGGCTTAGCTACACTCGCAATTTTTGGTGCAATAAGTGCAGGTGTAACAGATTTACCAGTTCTTTTAATTCTATTATTAATTGGAGCATTTTCGGTGATTTATGGTTTTGTTTTAAATGACTGGGCAGATGTTGAAATTGATAAGCTTACTAGTGAACTACATGAAAGACCTCTCGTAAAAGGAAAAATTTCAAAAAAAACTGCTATTTTCATATGTTTTTTATGTGTTATTGGAGCATATTTAACTATCACTTTACTTTTTTATAAAAGTGAGATTACATATTATAAATTTTTAGCAGTAATATGTATTTCATTAGCTGGAATTTTTGGGAGTATCTATAATTTATATGGCAAAAAAATAATTGGTTCTGATTTTCTTGTCGCTTTTTCAAATGGATTAATTGTTTTATTTGTTGCATTAGCGGTTACACAGGAATCAACGATTAATATTGTTACTTGGATCATCTTTCTATTAACCTTCAATCAATTACTTTATATGAATGCAATAGAGGGAGGTTTGAAAGACGCTGATCATGATTATAAGATAAATGTAAAAAATATTGCATTAACAACTGGAGTTATGGTTGATAAAAAAAATATATTGGTTATTCCAAATATATTTAAAGGGTTTGGACTTGGGATAAGATTTTTTTCAGCATTTCTCGTTTTTGTACCATTTGTCTTTTTTAGATATCCATATAAAATCTGGCAAATAGCAATTCTATTATTGCTGATAATTGGATTGTTTTACTCTACTATCAAAATGTTAAACATGAAAAAATTTGATAAATCAAAACTAAGGAAACTAATAACTTCACAGGTATATCTTAGATATTCCATGGTCCCTATAATGCTTGTATCAATTATTGATATCTGGAGGCCTTAATATTAATATTTTATCCAATATTATGGTATATAATATTAGTTCCTATATCTGGTGAAAAGCTTTTCAAACCTAGAATGTAAACAATAATATAAAAAATAAATTAATACACTGGAAAAACTCTTAAAAGAAAGAAAAGTTCAAATTAATTTAAACAAAATTTACTGGTTTAAAAATGAAATATGATGTAACTATCGTTGGAGGAGGGCCAGCTGGCTCAACCGCTGCTAAATTTCTTTCAGAAAAAGGATTTAAAACATTATTAATAGATAAATGCAAATTTCCACGTGATAAAGCATGTGGTGGAGGCATACCATCAAGGGTTTTAGATAGATTTGATTATTTAAAAAATACAGATTTAATTGAATCATATTCATATGGCGGTATTGCTTTTTCTCCATCTCTAAAATATAAACTAGAATTAATAGAGACCAAACCAATTGCTGCAATGATAATTAGAAATAAGTTTGATCATGGTTTACTGAAGTTTGCTGAAGATAGTGGCACAATTGTTGATGAAGGAAAAAAAGTTGTTGATATAAAAATTTTAGAAGATTCTTCAAGGGTATTTTTGGATAATGGCAGTATTATTGATACAGAGATTGTAATAGGAGCTGATGGAGTTTGGAGTACTGTTGCAAAAAAAACTGGATTGCATTCTAATAAGAGATGGCTAGCCGTATGTGTTTTTAAGGAATATAAATTAGGAGAAGCAACTGTGGATAAATATTTTGGATATAACAGATGTGGACATTTATATGCAAGATTTAAAAATATATCAGGTTATGGGTGGATTTTTCCAAAAAAAGAGCACCTAAACATTGGTATTGGATGCAGTATAAAAAGAGGAGATGTGTTAGATATTAAAATAAATCTATTAGATTCATTTAGTAACTTTATAGATACTCTGAAAAAACAAAAAATTGTACCAATCGATCTAAAAACAGACAGAGTTAAAGGTGGAGCTTTGCCAACTTATCCATTAGATAAGACATATAGTAATAGAGTTATTCTTATTGGTGATGCTGCTGGAGTAATCAATCCAATAACTGGCGAGGGGATTTATTATGCCATGAGTTCAGGTGAGATTGGAGCAAATGTTGTTTCTAAAGCCTTAGAATCTGAAAATACAAGTGAAGCTTTTTTATCTAAATATCAAACTTATTGGAAAAAAGATTTTGGGGAAGATATAGATTTAATGCTTAGTTCTATAAATGTGAGACAAGAACAGTCTATTGAGAAATATTTTAAAATGGCAAGTAAAGATAAAAAATTAACTGAACTTTTAATAAGAAGTTTGACAGGACAAATAAGTATAAAAGATAATAAATGGAAGATAGCTAGAAGAATTATTTCGGGAACTATTAAGTCTTATTTAATTAGAGATTAAATCATTTTTAGAATTTTGAGAAAATATTAAAATATAACAACAGCTTCCGCTGAGCTAATAGGTATGACTAAAAAAGTTTGTATTATAGGTGCTGGAATCGGTGGCTTGTCTACTGGAGCATTGTTATCTAAAAAAGGTTATAATGTAACAGTATTTGAAAAAGAAAAAATGCTTGGTGGTAGATCTCTTACCTTTAATGGAGATACAATTACACTTGAAAATTATAGAAGAACACTTTCAAAATTTTCTATGAGTGTTCCATTTTCTGAACCAACTCTTGAGGATATTTTTAATAAGAATATGTTAAAGGGATATACTTTTGATTTAGGATTTCATAGCATTGAAGGCGGGACAATGTCAGATGTTGGTCGGGCAATAATAGATACTGGTAACAAAGTTGAAATGGTGGGAACAAAGCTTGGTTTAATTAGAGAAAATGGTTTTATGTTCCCCTTGGTTACAACAAAAGACAAGTTACGTTTCCTGCCTAATATTTTAAGACTTTATCTTTCTGGCGAATCGACCATGAAAAGGCTAGATAAACAATCAATTGCTAAAACAATAAAAATGTATGCGAAAGGTAAAATGATAACTATATTAGAACTTTTACCTAGAGTTGCAACTACAGTAAATGATCTTAATAAAATATCAACAGGGGAATCCTTTAGGGCAACACAATCAAATCTTAGACGTGGATCAACTCCAGTTGGATATCCTCAAGGAGGTTTAGTTAGTCTTTCAGATGCATTTGCAGATGTAATAAAAAGAAACAATGGTGAAATACATCTTGGAAGTAGGGTAAAAGATATAGTTATTGAAAATGGAAAGACATCTGGAGTTATAGCTAATGATAAAAAATATAATTTTGACATTGTTGTTTCAAACATACTAGTACAGCATCTATTTAATATTGTATCTGAAAAACACTTTCCAAAAAAATATGTAGATAATCTAAAATCACTTGAGGGAACAGGTAGTTTATGTGCTTATTATTCATTGAATAGGATTAATCCTAAATTAATGGGTAAATCTTTTCTTTTTATAGAAAGAGACGCTGGTATAAAAGGTAATGATGCAGTAGGTATGATCGAATTTGTAACAGCTTTACCTGAAGCAGGTATTTCACCAAGTTCAAAATATCTTGTTCAATCATATATAATATGCACTCCAGATGAAGCAAAATCTAAGAAAACTCTTGAGAAACTTAAGGAAATACTTGACAAAAATCTTGAGATTTTGATTCCTGATTTTCATTCAATGTTGAATTGGGCAATTTATCCTGCAGTATGGCATCTTGATGGAGTAGCAAAAACGATTGATAATATTAAGCCAGAAATAAAAACTCCAATCAAAAATTTATATCTTGTTGGTGACTGTGTAAAAGCTCCAGGTATAGGGATAAACTGTGCAGTTAATTCAGCACGTATTTTAGAAGATATGTTAGAAAAAACATTTAATACAAGTTAATATACGGGTTATCCAATGAGTAAGCCTAATCCTGGGAAATCGGAGGATTCAATTGGAAAGCTCACAATAAAAGAACCATATACAAAAACTAGGTTTCTCTCAAAACAGGCAAGAGGTGTTATTGACCTTTTCCGAGCTTTTACTTTGTTTCCCCCACTAGTTGTTTCAATGGCTATAATGACCGCAAGTCTTGTTTATAATCATTATTATAATGATTTTTTAATTCCAGCAGATTGGTGGATAATAGTTGGTCAAGCAAGTTTTACTATTACAGTAGTTAATGCTGCTTCAAATGCATTAAATCAAGCAACAGATGTAAAAGCTGATAAAATATCAAAACCCTATCGCCCCATTCCAAAAGGTATTGTTAGAGCTGAAGGTGCACAAAGTCTTGCTTATCTTCTTTATTTGTTTGCACTGCTGAGAGCAGTTACAATAAATGTATGGTTTGGTATTTTCATATTTCTAATTATGGTTTTTACAGTTACATATTCACTTCCACCTAGGATGAAAAAACATCTTATTATAAATCAGATATGGATTGCTATTCCTAGAGGTATGCTTGGGATTCTTGCTTCTTGGAGTGTTTTTGGAGATCCCTTTACTCCCACTCCATTGATAATTGGAGCAATAGCAACAACTTATTTAATAGGTGGAATGGCAACCAAAGATATTGTTGATAGTGAAGCAGATAAAAAAACAGGTGTACATACTATGATAAATACATTTGGATGCAAGAAAACAGCTATAATGGTTTTACCATTTATGGTGTTTCCATTTGCATTTATTCCTATATTTATTAATCATAAGTTGTTAAATTATCATCTTTCTCCATTGACATTATTTATTATTCCCAGTTTCTTTATCGCATTTTTGATATATAGGGGAATAGAAAGTAAAACACTTGAAAACGTTCAAGCGTGGGCTATTATGTATATTCAATACATTATTTTTGCTATGGCTTTTTCACTCTTGACGATTTTCGAGGAGATATTACCTTACTAATCAAGCTAAAGTTTAATATATCCAAAGTTTTTTTCTTATTACATGGAAAAGAAAAATATTATTTTGGAACTTCCTTGTGAATTGATTGATAGAATAGATAGACTAAATACAACTGATGATAGATCCGCGTTTATTTCAAATTTACTTGACAAACAATTGGAGGAAAACGAAAGAATTAGTTTTAAGGCAGGTATGGAATCTACTTCAATGATGAGTAATTCTGAAAGTCCATTTGGTTTCAGTGGAATAATTGATTTGGTGAACAACCAAGGTGTTTCCTTAGGAAAATTCAATATAAATACTTTAGAAGGTTTTGAGGAACTTACAAAAAAAATCCAGGAAATATCAGAGGATCCAGCTGTACAGATTAGAGCAAGTACCTTATTTTAGATTGAAAAAATGTCGGGGGCGGGATTTGAGCCCGCGACCTCCTGATTTCTTAGCGCAAGGCTAAATTCGAACCCTTTAGCTGAGCTTATGAGTCAGGCGCTCTAACCAGGCTGAGCCACCCCGACAGGATAACATGCAGAATATAAACCTTGGTTATAAAAATTTTCTAAACAAATTTTATTCTAAAACAAGTCTTTTTTTCCCACGTAAATAGATTGTTTGTAAAGATTCTTTTTTAGCCCTATTTCTTAATTCACGGTCATTTGTTACAACTATTGCCTTAAGTTTTTTAGCTAAAAAAAGTACAGAGTCATCACCTTTTCCTTCGGAGTCAATTGTTTTATAATTTTTTATTAACTCTAAAGCAGGTTTTGCAAGACGTTTTTTCCTTCCTTTTCCATTTTTTGATAGGTATATCAATTCTTCAACAATGGGTTTTGGAATTAAAATATTTGTTTTACCAAGAAGACGAGTTAGTTCATCTTCTAAATTTATAGAATATTCAAAAGGCATCATAATAGAGCTACTATCAAGTATTACTGTTTTTTCTTTTGGATTTCTCCATAACCTATCAGATGCCATCTACCGTCAATCCTTCTACTTATTGCTATTCTTTGTCCTTCTTCTGCACAGACCGCTAGTTTTACTTTTACACCAATTATTTCACCATGAAACTCTGATACAATTCCAACAGTAGTTGCAGTACCTATCGTAAGCATCAATGGTTCATTTGTTTTAATTGGTTCAACAGTTTTTTCTTCAATTGTTCCAACAACTCTTTTCAATAGATTAATAGATAAATCAAAACTCTCCAATGTAGGAGGTAATTGTCCAACTTTTCCGACAACCTTTCCAGCATAAGAATCTGATTTAGTTCTAGCCGGGTCAAGACTTGTACCAATTGCAATTAAACCACCAGGTGTTGCTTCTTTTACAGATTTTCCACCTGTAAACAGAGACTCTGCTTTGGTTGTAATTGGTTCAATTATTTTTCTACCTTCCACCTCTGTTCGTCTTCCAGGACAAATTTCAATCTCTTCTCCTTGTTTCAAAACACCTTGAATAAGTGACCCTCCAATAACGCCCCCTCTCAGGTCATCTGGTCTAGAACCAGGTTTATTTATGTCAAAACTTCTGGCGGTGTACATAATTGGAGTTTTTTTCAGGTCTCTTTCAGGAGTTGGGATACGATTTTCCATAGCTTGAATAAGAACGTCTATATTTATATCTTGATGAGCACTAACAGGTATTATTGGTGCACCTTCTGCACATGTTCCCTTAATAAAACTTAAAATTTGTTCATAGTTTTTAATAGCATTTTTTTCAGATACAAGATCAATTTTATTTTGGACAATAACAATATTTTTAATTCCTGAGATATCAAGAGCTGCTAGATGCTCTCTAGTTTGGGGCTGAGGACATTTTTCATTTGCTGCGATAACAAGTATTGCACCATCCATTATTGCAGCACCAGAAAGCATAATAGCCATTAATGTCTCATGACCTGGTGCATCAACAAAGGATACTACTCTAAGTAGCTCTGCTGAGCTACCACATGATGGACATTTGTTTTTAATGCAGTAACATTGAGGTTCTTTACATTTCACACATTTGTAAAAAGCAGCATCTGCATATCCTAATTTTATTGAAATTCCTCTTTTGAGTTCTTCAGAATGCTCATCAGTCCATTTACCCGTAAGTCTCTGAGTTAAAGTTGTTTTTCCGTGGTCAACATGGCCAATCATACCAATATTTATCTCAGGTTGGTTTGGAAGACTCATTCTTACTCCTTTTTCTTATCTTCAGCAGGTTTTTCTTCTTTTACCTTCTCTTCCTTTTTTCCTTCAACTTTTTCATCACTTTTTTCTTCAGCTTTAATAAGATTTTCAATTGGTTTTGAACTATATTTGACTACTTTCATATTTACTTGTACTACATCCTGATTTATTGTATTTCCTCTGATAGATTTTTTCTTCCGCATACCTTCTTCTCTTGCCTTAAAACCCTTACCTTCGCTAATTAATAATCTCCTACGTCCCATACCAGGCAGATCATGTCTCATAGCAAATCCATCTTTATCTGTTCCACCTGTAATTATTAGTTTATATCCTGGAAGGGACACAAAAATGCCATCTACTTCATCACCGATTTTTTTACCTATCAATGAGTTAGCATGATGTCCACTAACCGATACATTATGTGATTTACCATTTTTTGTATCATTTACAACTACTTTGAACTCTACCATGTTTTCTCGGTAACAATATTATGTATTAATAGCTTTTTGTCAGCTATAATCCTTGGTATCTCACGAATCAATGAAAAATATAAAAAATTATTTAAATAATGTCAAAATGTGTACCTACATAGAAATTTGTACTTAAGGGGGAGAAAATGACAGATTTCATTTGGTATTGGACTAAAGGCAATAGTAGATTCTTTACCCGAAATACACAAATTGCTGAAAAAGCGATGAAAGACGGAATACTTATAATGGGAAGAAAAATAAAACCTAACATAATAAAGTTTTAAAAAAAAAATACTGTATCTAACGGAAGTTTTTTAGATAATAATTACATTAACCTGACAATATGCCTGATTTAGATTACAAGAACCTACTGAAAAAAGTAATGGATAATAGTTCTAAAAAAGAAGTTTCTGATGACAGATTTAAACTACCAAAAGCAGAGATTTTTTATGAGGGTAATACAACTGTAATAAAAAATTTTGATAAAATTTCTGATGCAATTAATCGTAAACCAGATCTAATATTAAAATTTCTTTTAGGCGGATTAGGAACCGCTGGAGAATTGGATGGAACTAGAGTTGTTTTTCAGGGGAAAATACCTGCAAGAAGTATATCTGATAAGTTAAAGGAATATATTGATACATTTGTAATGTGCTCAGAATGTAATAGACCAGATACACATTTGATGAAACAAGGTAGAACGATGTTAATTAGATGTGATGCATGTGGTGCTTTTCGTTCAGTTAAATCACGTAAGAAAAAGGTCGTGCAACAACCAACTGAAACATTAAAGGAAGGCATGATTTATGACTTAACAATTAAGGATATTGGCAGAAAGGGAGATGGTATTGCTTATTTTGATAAATTCACTATTTATGTCTCAGGTGCTGTCAAAGGATCAATGGTAAAAGTGAAGATTGAAAAGATATCCGGGACAGTTGCTTTTGGACATATTGTTGAGGTGTAAAATTCTACATATACAATTGCATATTTACCTGCTAAAAATTAACGAAAATTATTTAAACCAAACGACACATTCATTTCTACATTTGTCAGACAAAATATGTCTTTTG
>CAZHIY010000014.1:0-17048 GCA_964533085.1 uncultured Thermoplasmatales archaeon
ATAATTAAGATGGCAATAAGTATAATCATAATCTTTGGAATATGATTTGTTAATTTGATTTAAATATTATGATTGTTTTTTTAAATAATATGCTACCTGTGCGCAAACTAACAGAATGTTTATTATTAATGCAAATAACGGAAGATAATCGATTTTAGTCAATGATCCTACAACCACAAGAAGCATATCACATGCCATTAATAATATCAAGAAAGGTATCTCTTTGAATAGATCTGCAATGAAATTTGCTACATCAGTTAGGTCTACCATTAGTTTATATTACATGCTTTATCTTAATAAAATTATTGTTTGAGTTTCTTATTTTTCTCGTTATATAACGAATATATAATTCCCCCGTTGAATCATTATATAAATATTAAATAACTCTCCTTTGGAGGATTAGGAAGGAAATGTTTTATTGTATAGTTTTATAAAGTATTATATGTTTTATAAATAGGGTTTAGAAATATGGAAGTTATAACTATCACTTTGAGAATAGTTAATATTGAAAACAAAGGTATTGTTTTTGAAGATTCAAGAAAAGTTACAGAAACAAAAGAAATTATTACTTCAGGAAAAAGGGGAGATATGTATTTTGATGAAATACAAAGCATGATTCAGGCTTTTAAACAATCTTCGAGTTATGATCCACCAAAGAAAAAATTATTTGGTAAATCTATTAAATACGATTACTGGATGAAAATAGACTCAACTGGAGAGCCTCTACCTGAGACATCTCGTAGTGAGTTCACAAAATTTGAAAATTTTCTTCGTAAACACTCTGAACCACCTGAAGGTTGGCCCTGGATAAATCTTCGAAAGGTAGGTTGGTCAGGATTAGATTAATTATTTTAAATTGTTTTTCAAGTATAAACACAAAATATTTTTTAACTACGCCAAGTCATAAATCTCCTTAGCATTTTTTATTGTGAACAACTAATCTTTTTCCCGAGAGGTTTTTACAATTTCCCTCCTGTTAGGATATGTTTCTTTGGCATTTTTTTACCTTCGGAAGTACTGTTTTGCAGTAGTTCCGAAAGTAGATTTAAACTTTTCTAATTTTGTCCGAAATTGGTTTTTTGAGTTAAATTTTTTAACTAGGTTTATTGAAAATATGTCAAAAGAATACAAAAACTGATGTCAAAGATTGAGAAAAATACAATACACTTCTAGTTTAGACTAATCAAAAAGAAAAAAAAAGATAGATTTTGGACTATTGTAATATTAACAGGTATCGTAGTATTGGGAACGCATGTGGAAATCGTTCAAATAACCACTCTATTGGATTATAGTTGTAAGCTCTGTTTCGTGGAATATTTACTTCAAATTCTGTCCAATTACTACTTTCACCAAATATATCCTCAGCTTTTGCTTTTATAATATAAGTATCTTTTTTATCCCAAGTATGACCAAGTGTTACTACCTCTCCAGAGCCATAATATGTTGTTTCATCTGTAGTACCGTCATCCCAGTCGACATAATACTTAACATCATGGTCATTTGGATCAATAGCGCTGAAGTTGTATTCATATTCTGTTTTTGGGCTGCCTGTAGGTGGACCATCAATTTCAGGCGGATATGGAGGATAATTAAAGAGACTCTCTACATCTGTAGGATAATACACTCCACTCTTTTCCCATACAATATCACCAGCATAATCAACCTCAATAGTACGATTAGCTCCACAATCTGCTATTAATGTGTTACCATTAGGTAGTCTTTCTGCATCCTTAGGCACATGCAAACCTGTCTTTGCCCATACTATAGCACCAGCGCTGTCAACCTCGATTACACTACCACCGATATGCTCAGTGATCAGCGTGTTACCATTAGGAAGCCTTTCCACATCCACAGGAGCCGAGAGCCCAGCTTTTTCCCATACAAGATCACCAGCACTATCAATCTCAATTATTCTACCATTGGACATAGGAGTTTCTGCAATCAGAGTGTTACCATTAGGAAGCCTTTCAGCATCAAAAGGATCATTCAACCCAGACACATCCCAAACAATATCACCAGCACTATCAATCTCAATTACACGATCACCACCATACTCAGTTATCAAAGTGTTACCATTAGAGAGCCTTTCTGAATCCATAGGCATATTCAACCCTGTTTGTTGCCATACAATATCACCAGTACTATCAACCTCGATTACAATTTGTTCACCATAAACTGTTATAAGTGTATTGCCATTAGAAAGTCTTTCTGCATCATGAGGCGCACCTAAACCACTCTTTTCCCATACAATATCACCAGCAATGTCAACCTCGATTGTTCGATTGTTGAAGAACTCTGTTATCAATACATTGCCCTCAATCATCAATTCAGTGGGTGATTCCCCTTTATTGATAGCATTCACAGAAATTCCCGAAAACATCAGCATCAAACTTATTACAAATATTGTTATGATTATTTTCTTCATTTTATTCCTCCCTTTTTTGGATATTTTTTCCCCAAAATTATATTTATATTAGAAAATTTAACAATTGGTAAGTATAAATATTTTTCGGTATTATAAAAATAATAAATATTACTTAACTTTTCTAAAATAAAAAGATGTTTTCTGAAGAGAACTTATTACCCAAAATACTATTTTTCAATATCTTTATATACTAGCATTTTCAATTTTTTAAATAATGGTAACCAGTAAGCTTACAAAAGACGACTGTGAAAGAATTGCTAAACTCATAGAAGATGGACATCAAATCAAAGACCTAGCAAAAAAGTATGGTGTTGATAGAAGCACCATCTATAACCGTTGTAAATATCTCTACAAATCCAAAAAAATACCAGTTGAAACTAAGAATAAAGTTATAAAAGCTATTAAAGAAGGATATACTAAAGCGGAAGCAGCACAAATATATGGTTTAAACATTGGTACTGTTATCAATTTCACAAGAAACATTAATGGATATAGAAGCCAGGGAAATCATATAATCCGAAAAAACGGAATAGCACTCCTTAATAGGCTTATGAATGATGGTTATCTGATTTCTGATTTTGTAGTATCAACAGCTCGTAATCTTCAGCAGAAGTTTCCAACAATAAGAAGCGCTAGATACAAGGATAAAACATTTTTCTATCTCCCAGGACGTGAAGAACAAACCATAGAAGCCTTTTTCAAGGTGAAACCAGATCGAATAATATCATATAGTGCAATAGAAGAACTTTCATATTTACTTGGTGTTAAGATTTCTAATAAAGATCAGCGTAATCTTCTTGATAGATTCAAGAAGAAACATGATGATTACTGGAAGAGCAGACGACTAATACAGAGAAGTATAGATGATTGGGTTGATGCGCCTCAATCTTATGGAGTAGGTTTTAGGTTGATGCCAAAACTCTGATTCGCCATGTTTATTTATTAAAAAAATATTACAATTAATGGGGTCTAGTTTGGAAAATTGCAATAAAGAAATAATACCATTTCTTTAGCAAGTCCCATCCATCCTAGATCCCAAAGATTTACTTTCTGATTGCTATGGATTTTGATATAGATAGAAAGAAGATCAATATCTTCAAGATAGGAAAGTTATACTGCTTTAAGCACTATTTTAATGATAGAGACGTTTTTAGAGAACTATCAAAATATTATAATGAAGAGAAGTACCGCTTTGAATGTGGTACAGCTGGTGAACGAAACAAGATCATAAAATATCTGTGGAAGATGGGTTTTGATGCCACTCTCATTGAAGATTTGAGTGAATATATCGTAAAGATAGATAGAACCAAGAGATATGCACCTATTTTAAAAAATTCGATAGAGCAAAAAGAGACTAGTACTGATAGGATGTTCCTTATGAAGGACATGATTTCTGTCGAGCATGCAATTGAGCACGGAGCAGAGAGATATACCGATGAAACCCAAGTTCTTTTTTGAATAGAGAAGTGTTTATTGACAAAAAGCCTCTTCTTTCTCAGAAATATAAACAAAATTATCTACCTAAGAAGCCTCCTAGACCTTTAAATATCTCCTCAAGTTTTTTAAAAATTGGTTCAAGTAAATCAAGTAATGCTGCTGAAATAAAAGCAGTTACAACAAATACTAATAAAAAAAATGTACTGGCAACACCACCAGGCATAATATTATTATCATAAGCAAGAAAAATAGTAATAAGAATTATAGCATCGATTATGCTCATAACTATAAATGCTAAAATAATATTTTTTCTCATCCGATTCAAAAATATATTTATCAATATTAACATTTTTGGACATTTTAGCCGATAATCACATTCCTTCTCAGATTTTGAAGAAAGTTTTAGGTTGATACCAAAACAAAGAATCGATATTTAAAGAGATAATCCGTTTTAAAATCATGATAAATGATGAAATTATTGAAAGTTACCTTAATTGTAAATACAAAACATATCGGAAGGTCAATAATGAACACGGCATCAAAACAGAATTTGGAATCTTACAAGAAGAGCAGCTATCCATGTGTAAAACAGAATTTTATAATCATCTTCTAGAAAAATACGGTGAAAATAATTTATTGAAATGTTATAACTTTGGAAAAAATCGAAGAATTTCAAAAGTAAACGTTCTCATTCAACCGATCCTAAATACAGAAAAATATCGAATCAGTTTTGATGCAATAGAAATAATTCCAGATAAAAAACCCAATTCTAAGACGACACAAATCCCCATATTAGTATCATCAAAAGAAAAAATCTCTAAAATAGAAAAATTGTTCATAGCAATCAAATGTATTATTCTATCTAAAACATGTCGGGTAGAGTATGAATTTGGGAGAATTATATACGGGTCTGGGTTAAAGACTATCAAATTTAAAATTGAGCCTTTTCTAAATGAAGCAAAGAAGATGCTTGCTGAATTAGATAAATTGTCCTTAGGTATCTTTAAACCATTACTTTTTCAAAAAAATCACTGTAAGATATGTGAATTTCAAGAAGTATGTAATGGAGAACTTATGGAGAAGGACAGTCTAGGTCTTTTGCATAGGATGCGTGAAGAAAACATTAAGAAATTCAATAGGAACGGCATATTTACTGTGAATCAACTTTCTTACACCTTCAGACCTAGAAAAAAACCTAAAAGAACAAAAAACCATCCTTATTATTTCTCTTTGCAAGCATTGGCAATCAGGGAACAAAAAGTATATCTTTATGATAGAATAGATCTGCCGAATGTTACAACAAAGGTCTTTATTGATATGGAGGGTAACTCAGATGGTAGTTTTGTTTACTTAATTGGTGTTTTAGTGGTGGAAAAGGGGCAATGTAAAAAGTATTCATTGTGGGCTGATGATTTTGACAATGAAAGAGAAATTTTTAATGAATGTATGAAGATACTCAGCGGATTAGATGATTTTCATATTTTCTATTTTGGCAAGTATGAATCAAGAGTTTTCAAACGGATGCTTAGAGATAATTCATCAACAAAACTCAAAAATTTTTTAATGAACAAATTTACTAACATACTTACAGTTATATATTCTAACCTTTATTTTCCAACTTATTCAAATGGATTGAAAGACGTTGGAAAATATCTGAGTTGTTCTTGGTCAGCACGAAATGCTTCTGGTATTCAAAGTATTGTATGGAGAAAAAAGTGGGAGGATTCTAAAGATAATAAATTGAAAGATACACTAATTACATATAATTTTGAAGACTGTATTGCATTGAAAGCAGTTACAGATTTTATTTATGAAGTTTTCAATAGAAACAATTCTGAGGGATTGGGTGATAAATTACAAAGTAACATTGCTTTTGTTGAAGAAATAAAATCTGAAAGCGAGTCGAAACAATCTCTTTTTGGGGATTTAGTAGCAGTTTCTAAGGATTTTGAAGTAGTAAATAAATGCGCCTATTTTGAATATCAACGAAATAAGATTTACTTCCGTAAAAACAAAACTATAAGAAAAAATATTAAACGTAAGGAAAAGCAAGCGAATATCAAATATAGACCAAATAAAATAATCGAAATTAAATCATATAAATGTCCTTATTGTAAAAGCAAAGGAGTATTACATAGTAGAGATAGATTTTATACTAGAATATGTTTAGATTTACGTTTTCTACCGCATGGAATTAAGAGATGGATAACAATATATCGGATGCCTATTCACTCATGTTCTTCATGTAAAAAGGAATTTATGCCAAAAAAGTTTAGAGAATTACGTCTATATTATAGAAGAAGCAATGTTCCCCAGAAATACAAAGAACAAAAAGGATATGGGCATAATCTTTTAGCATGGACTGTGCATCAAAATATTGTAAATAGAATTACTTTTAGAGACATTGAAAGTGCTGCAAGAGATTATTTTGGATTACCAGTTGGTAATCGTAGAGGATGGGAGTTAAAATGTCTTGCTGCTGAATATTATGAGGCAACCTATCATAAAATATTAAAAAAAATGGTACAAGGACATCTTATTCATGCGGATGAAACAAAAGTGGGATTGAGAGACAATATTGGTTATGTTTGGGTTCTTGCAACTTTGGAAGAAGTTTTATACATATATAGACCAACTAGAGAGGCTGGGTTTTTGCATGAATTATTAAAAGGGTTTGAGGGTGTTCTTATTTCAGATTTTTATTCAGGATATGACTCTTTAAACTGCTTACAACAGAAATGCTTAATTCATTTGATTAGAGATTTAAATGATGAGGTATTGAAAAACCCATTTGATGACGAATTGAAGAAAATTGTAACAAGATTTGGCAGTTTAGTAATAAATATCATTGGTACAATTGATAGATTTGGTCTAAAGAGCAGGTATTTGAAAAAACACAAAAAAGAAGTGAAAAGATACTATAAATGGCTTTCAAAGCAGATTTTTAATTCAGATTCTGCAGAAGGATTCAAAAAAAGATTGATTAAATATGAAAAAAAGCTGTTTATATTTCTGGATCATGATAATGTTCCATGGAACAATAATAATGCAGAAGTCGCAATCAAGTATTTTGCAAATCATAGAAGTCGCCTAAAAGGAAAAACAACTGAAAACGGAATTAAGAAACATTTAATTCTATTAAGTATCTATCAGACTTGTAAATATAAAGAAATAAACTTTCTTGATTTTTTACTTTCAAAAGAGCAGGATATAGACAAATACATTCCAAAATGTCATCCCAATAGCACTTTTGAAAAATAACTTTTTGAGATTTATTAAAATAAAGAACGTTGTTTCTCATTTATAATCTTCCAAGTTATCTAAATTTCTATTAATCTTTTTACTGATTTTTCTTCTGTTGAACGCTTGTTCTTTCTCATTTTTTATACCTTAGCAACTAAACATTTGACTTCCTTGGCATTTCTTTTGTGAAAAAACTCATTTTTCCCTTGAGAGGTTTTTATAATTCCCCTCCTGTTGTAGCATGTTTCTTTGGCATTTTTTTACCTTCGGAAGTACTGTTTTGGGTGCACCCGATGAAGATATGGCTCTTTCAGTTCTTCCTGCACATTCATTACTTCTGGAAGGCAAAGGCTATGAAGCAGTTGCTCTTTCTGCTATGGGTAGCTATGGTGCTATTTTATTTTGTTTTCTTTTATTATATCCGATCCGTTTTATTATTGGAAATCCTTTGTTTTTTTACGAGACATTAAGGGAAATTATGCTATTTGTTTTAATAGCCATCTCAATTCTTATGATTGCAACTGAAAAGGCAAAGATTGATGTTTTTAGTAAAAAGGGTAAGATACCATCGGCAATAGGAATGCTATTTGCTATATTTGTCTTTTTTTTATCTGGTATTTTTGGTATTGTTATTTTTGCGGTACCAGTTGATTCCCCAATAGGGCTTTCTTCCCCTGTTTTATTTCCAGCACTTGCAGGACTTTTTGGGACTCCTACACTTTTAACATCACTTATGACAAAACCAGTGATACCAAAACAAGAAATAAAAGAACCTATTTTAGATAAAAAAAATAAAAAATCATCAATTTTATCCATTACGACTGGTAGTCTTGGTGGAATTCTTGTTTCAATTATACCTGGTATAACTTCTGCAACTGGAACTATACTTGCAATGAATGCTAGAGGAGAATCAGATAAAAGACAGACAATAATAACGCTCTCAGCTGTTAATACTGCTTGTGCCTTCTTTGTAGTAGTTGTTATGTTTATTATACTAAGATCTAGAAGTGGTGCTACACTTGCAGCAATGGAGCTCATGTCTGTTGCTGAATGGACTATAATACTTCTTCCAACAAATCTGTGTTATTTTTTAATTTCGCTTCTATTGGGAGGTACTCTTTCTTATTTTTTTACATTAAAAGTTGGTAAGATTTTTGCAAAAAGATTTGCAAATGTACCATACTCACTAATTGTCAAACTAACGATTTCAATGATAGTTATTCTTGTTTTACTTTTTACAGGGATTGCGGGTATACTAATTCTTATAGTTGCAACATTAATCGGGCTTCTACCTGTTGAATGGGGTGTAAGAAGGAGTCACTGTATGGGTATACTATTAATTCCAATTATTCTTTATTTTCTTTGATTAATTATTGTTAAATATTAATTCTTCAATTTTTTCGTAGAAATCATCAAAAATAATGTTATGTTCTTTACCAATAAGAAGCGCTGCAACTTCTTCTGTTATGTTTTTCTCTTTTGCCATTGTATTTATTAACCCACTAAGCTCAACTGCATCAAGATTTGTATTTTCAACTAGTAGTTCAATTATTTTCTCTAAAATACGCCCCTTCTTTTTTTTTTCTTTATCAACTACTTTTACTTCAAAGACTCGTTCAGATGGCGTAAAACCAACTGGTACAACTGTTTTTTGATAATCAAAATTAGGTTTGATTTGATTATCATTTTTTATCAATAAATTCTCTTTTAACGCTAGATTAATAAATGCTTTTGCATCATCAGGTGTGAACCAATTCAAATCCATTGAAAGGGCAAGATAAAGATCAGAAAATTTAAGCAACTCTTTTCCGCTTCTTTTGAATAAAAAGGAGATTATAATTTCACTTTCAGAATCCATCTTTAAACTCCTTTATCTTGTCAAATTCAACTAACACTCCCTTAATGTTAAATCCCTTCCAATAAGAAATATTTTTTGAATCTGACTCATAAGTATAAATCTTTTTTTTCATACCTATTGTTTTTAAATAATCACTATCTTGGAAGCTGGATTCTATTTTTTCTCTTGTATAGAAATTTACGAAACCATCTATTTGTTGTTTATTTATATCTTTAAACTCATATTTGCCTTTATATTCAAAATCAATATTATAAAAAATTTTATTTTCAGTTATATCCTTTATATCTGAGAGCGTTATATTTGGCCATAGTGGTTTTCTCAAGGTTATTGTATTAGCCCCTGCCATAATAGCATCAACAACATCCCCTAGGTTTCTTGGTCCAAAGTCTACCCAAAGATCATAGGAGCTAGCTAGTCTTTGGAAGGTACAAAAATTTGGCTTATCCTTTTCTATTCCATCAAAATCCAAAATGTAGATTTTTTCATTTTCATTAATATCCTTCAATATATCTTTTAAAAAAGATTTTGGATAATCTAGAATCTTTCTTTTTTTTAGCTTTATAAGAGGGATAATCTCCATGAACCTACAAAGAACTAATAGTAATAAAGGTTTTTCAAACAATACTTTCGATTGTTAACAATTGAGAAATAGAGAGTAATATACCAGGGATTTTAAAATAAGCAAACTAAGTTGTTTTTGTATATTTAAGTGATAATAATCTTTGAAGAACTGGGAGTTATTATTAAACCTTCGAAATATATTATTTTATATAATTGAATGCTTTTTTTGGAATATATTTAAATATTTTAACGATAGATACCGCTAAGGAGTTGATTATTTACATGAGTAAGCAAATAAATGCACAAAATTCAAATCTTGAAGATAAAATTTTAAAAGAATTACAAAAGAACTGTAGAATGAATCTCGATGAGATTGGGAAAAAATGCGGATGTTCAAGATATAAAGTAGCAAGAATAATTAAACAACTAGAAGAGAATAATATAATAGTAGGTTATTCAGCAGTAATAAATCCCACCAAAGCAAATCTCAGTTATTTTATCCTTCTTGTTAAAAGAACGACTCATCCTTTTGATGAAGAAATGATAAAAAAGATACCTTTTATGAGTGAAGTTGATTTTGTTCCAAATGTTAATATTCAGAGTATAGCTACCCTATATGTTCATGGTACTTTTGATTGGGTTCTGGCTTTTACAGCACCAGATATTGCTGATGCAAAAGAGTTTTGTAATAATATTTTCAAATATTATAATAAATATATTGAAAGTTTAGAACTTCTAACAATAGTAGCACCTTTTAGAATGAATGGATTTATAATGGCTTCAACTAAAGATATTAAGGAAATGACAAAGATTTTATAAAATTAGCATTTGAAGAATTATTAAATCTACTTTTTTACTATCAAAAATAATAAAAGAAAAAAAGGTTAGATATTTTATCTACCTAATCTTTTCTCAGTTTCTGCAATTGTAAGTCTTGTTTTTATAACTGTATCTGGATTAAGAGATATACTGTCAATGCCACATTCAACTAAGAACTCTGCAAACTCTGGGAAGTCAGATGGCGCTTGTCCACAGATACCAACTTTTCTTCTTGGTTCATGTTTATGTGCAGTTTCAATAACGGAAGATACGAGTCGTTTTACTGCCTCGTTTCTTTCATCAAATATATGTGCAATAAGATCAGAATCCCTGTCAAGACCTAATGTTAATTGTGTCAAATCATTTGAGCCAATACTGAAACCATCAAAAATATCTGCGAATTGATCAGCGACTATTACATTTGATGGTATTTCACACATTACATATATTTCAAGACCGTTTTCACCCTGTTTCAAACCATTCTCTTTCATTATATCAATGACTTTTTTACCTTCTTCTGGTGTTCTGCAGAAAGGAATCATAGGTTTAATGTTTGTAAGTCCCATTTCATTTCTTGCTTTTTTGAGTGCCTCACATTCAAGTCCAAATGCTGGCTTGAATTTTACATCGTAATATCTTGAGGCACCTCTCCACCCTATCATTGGGTTGCTCTCCTTTGGCTCATACATATATCCACCGACTAGATTTGCATATTCATTTGTCTTGAAATCAGACATACGAACTATAACATCGTTTGGATAGAAACCTGCTGCAATTTTCGCTATGCCTCGAGCAAGCGTATCAACAAAGAATTCTACTTTGTTTTCATAACTTACACTTTTCTCATCTATTTGTTTTATCACTTCAGCAATCTTTGGGTCTTCGACAGCTTTCTTTTTTAATTCTTCATATTCAAGAAGCGCAAGGGGATGAATTCCAATATGTGAGTTTATAATGAATTCCTCTCTTGCAAGACCGACTCCATCATTTGGTATTTGGCCCTGTTGAAATGCTTTTTCTGGAACTCCAACGTTCATCATAATTTGAGTTTTTGTTTCAGGTATTTGGTCAAGTTTTAATTCATCCTTTCTGAACTTTAATAAGCCTTCATAGATACGCCCGATACCCTCCGAACAATCAACAGTCACATTTGATCCAAAAGAAATTGTTGAAGTCCCTTTTCCTGTTCCGATAACACAAGGAATGCCAAGCTCACGAGAAATAATTGCAGCATGACAAGTCCTGCCGCCTCTATTTGTTACTATTGCTCCTGCAATTTTCATAATAGGCTCCCAATCAGGATCTGTCATATCTGTTACCAGAACTTGCCCCTTTTTGAACTCACTTATATCCTTTGAGTGTTCTATTACATTAACTTCTCCTTGTCCTATCATGCTACCTACTGCCTCTCCTTCGACTAGTATTTTTCCTTTTTCTTCAAGAACATAAGTGTTTAGTGTTGCAACATCTTTTTGAGAGTGTACTGTTTCAGGTCTTGCTTGAACGATAAATAATTCTCCAGTCTGCCCGTCCTTTGCCCATTCTATATCCATTGGTTTTTTATAATGGTCCTCAATAATATATGCCCATTTTGCAAGTTTTATGATTTCATCATCATCTATTACAAATTTATTTTTATCTTCCTCACTAACCTCTTGCTGTATAGTTCCTTTCTCACCATATATCATACGTTTTTCTTTTGAACCAATTTTTTTCTCAAGAATAGGTTTAAAACCATTCTTTAGAGTTGGTTTAAAAATATAAAATTGATCAGGGTTTACCGCACCCTGTACAACGTTTTCACCAAGCCCATATGCACCAGTTAGATATACTGCATTTTTGAAACCACTTTCAGTATCAATAGAAAACATTACACCTGCGCTTGCTAAATCAGATCGAACCATTTTCTGGATTCCAACAGATAATAATACATCAAAATGATCAAATCCCTTATCCTCTCTATAAGAGATAGCCCTGTTAGTAAATAAAGATGCAAAGCAGTCTCTAACTCTCTCTATCAACTCATCTTCCCCTCTTACATTTAAGTAGGTTTCTTGTTGTCCTGCAAAGCTTGCATCAGGTAAATCCTCAGCAGTTGCACTACTTCTGACTGCAACATCAACATTTTTACTATAACGATTTTCCATCTCTCGGTAATGTTTTCGGATATCTTCCTCAAGGTCTGAAGGAAGTGTAGTATTTTTAATAAGCTCTCTAATTTTTTCCCCTCTTACTGCAAGGTTATTTACATCGTGCGTGTCAAGATCTGATAATATTTCCTTGATTTTTTTATCAATACCTGCTTTTTCCACGGTGTATTTGTAAGCATAGGCAGTAACTGCAAAACCTGAGGGGACATTTACACCTTTATCACCAAGGTTTCTAATCATTTCTCCTAGAGATGCGTTTTTTCCACCAACAGATGGAAAATCTTCGATTCTTAAATCTTCAAACCATTTGTTAAACTCTTCAATCATTATATCACTTCCAACGTGTTTGGTGGGTAATATAAACCTGTATTTAAACTCTTTTTTGATAAGAAATTAAACAAAATAAAATTAAAAAGTATATTTATGCAATCTCTTTACATTTTTATCATAACTGTACCAACGTTTTGGCCAATCTGGATTATGTAGACTTAATTCATCTAATACATGTTTTTTAATCCACGCTGTCCTTATATTTTCCTCTGGATGTTTCTCAATTTTATCTGCAATGCCCCTCGCAATATCAAGGGATGCGCCAGTTTTTACTGCACTTACTACAATTTTTTCTTTTATAAATGGTTCTTTTTTCCCATCTTTTTTTATAACTACCTTTGGCATTTTTTATTCCTCGATAAATACAGCAGCAGCAATAACTGTAGTCCACAATCCATTTTTATCACCCTGTGATGTTTGTACAATACTTTGTGTTCTAACAAATCTTCCACTCATTTTATATTCCTGTTTTCTTTCATCCCACGCTCTCTCTATATCAAAGTCAAGTCCAAGAGTTGTAGCAAGCATTGTTGCTGCTAAATCTTCTGCATAGTCTCCAGCTTTCTGAGCTTTTTCACCAAAACTATGATGTTCAGAAATGTATCCATAGCTGTTTTTCTCTTTTGGGACAGCAACCCCAATTGCTGATCCTATTAAACGATTGGGTTCATTTGTTTTATTCCGAGACATTACACAATATGTTATTTCACCAGGATTTAATAGTTGTATACCTTTTTCACGAGTCATTATTTTACAATTTGATGGTACAATACTAGAAACACTTACTAAATTACATTTTTCAATGCCTGCATTACGTAATGCTAACTCGAAAGACTGAAGCTCATGTTTATGTCTTCCAGCCCCCTTTGTAAAAAAAAGCTTTTTAGGTACCATAATTTTTGTAAGAAATAAATTATTTGATTATAAACATATCTATGATTCTTTCTATTCGCTACTTTCCTCTTCTCCTTTTTTATCCACTTTTGAATCAGATTGCATTTTTAGAAGATCTCGCATTTGTTTTTGAATATCAACTTGTTCTTTTTGGAATGCTACCTGTTCTTGCTGATAAGGTGTTATTACATTACCTTGTACCATTTCTTCTACAAGTTTTTTTACTTCTTTATATGGGTAAACTCCATGCAGTTCGTAATAACTTCTTGCACGAGGGGTTTGCACTTCTTTCCCTCCACCAAACAGACCAAATAACTTCACTTTTTTCTCTCCCAGCGAAATGCCACCACCTGCAAAGGATTTATCGCTCCCTAGTCCAAAACCAGATTGACTGATAGGAATTATTGTTCCAAAACCAAATATTTGTCCAATAATTCCTTGTTTTGCATTTATATCTGTTATCTTATCATACCTTAATGTTCTTTCTTGTTTTGTTACTATTCCTCCTTTGAATGTTATTCGTTGGTTTGAGATATAATATTTATGAGAACGACGATAAAATTCAACAAGTATAAATCCTAAAATTGATATAAAAATTGTATAAACTGGAACAAAAATACCTATTATATCTTGTAATCCTAACCAGAAAACGAATCCAGTACCACTTGCAAAGACACAAGCATAAAGAATGAAAATACTCCATCTAATAGTAATTAGGGATGCAACAATTCCAGCTAATAATAGACCAATCCCCCAAAATGATAGTGAAAGCCAAAAATTATCAGCAAAATAATTTTTCCATTCTGAAGCATTTAGCAGCCATAATACAAGTACTCCCCATATAACTAGGAATATGCTAAGTGATTGAAATCTCATAAATGATAGTGGATGTGGTGAAAGTATCTTTTCTACTTTTTCACCTTTTAGTAGTTCATCCTCATCCATCTTTTTCACCTTTACTATACTTTTTTAATCTTTTTATATCTCGCTTGGTTTTAAATTTATTGCTTTTCCTTTTGAGTAAAAGATAAGTTACGGTAATAGTTGATACTATTAATAATAAAATCGAAACAGGCTTTGTAAAATCTGTTGGGACATAAAAAAAGAAAACTCTTGCAATTATATAAGATGCTGGCATTGTAATATAGGGAAAAACTTTCCATCTACTAGGGATTTCATCTGTGGTTTTTATTAGTATTAGTATCACATCAGCAATGATAAGCGATACAAGCGAAATAATAGACAACCAACCTAATATAATAAAAAATGCAACATACCAATTCTGCTCTAAAAAAAATGAAACATAAAAGAAAATATAGGCAAATGCAAATAGTAAAATTAGGTATAGAGGTTTTGTTAGAAAAAGTGTTTTAATGTTTCTTAAATCGTAAAGCATGTCTACTTTTTCCTTTTTCTCTTTCCCAATATAGCTAGGTCTTATACCCATCCCAAGAAATATCATTAAAATTAAAAATCCAAAATGTGCAGGATGTAAAAGGTCGATATTAAATAAGAGACTAAAAAAACCATTTGTAAAAGAAAATAAACTTGCGCCAAAGGTGTTTATCTGCTCACCAAATGTATATTTTAATTCTAAAAATTGAGAAGGTGTAACAATTTCAAAACCACTGCTCATTAAAAAATATGAACAAACTAGCAGTAGAAACGCTGGGATAAAAAAGGGCCCAATAAATAAAAAAACATTCGAGATCCACTCAAATATTCCTTTTTTTTCTTTTTTTGGTGCAACTTTTCCATAATCTACACCTATATAAAAATTAGATATTCCACTTTTTGTAACAGTATAACCTAAAGCATGACATATTGTTTGAAATAGAATACCTAGAAAATTTGTAAATCTGCAAAATGGCTCATGATTTGGTCTTATTTTATCAAGTAGATATTTTTCACTTTCGATAAACACAAGTTGAATAAACCAGAATAGTAAAACACCTAATATAGGAGCAAGTGGTGCAAATACTACAATATCTATTGATGACGCTTCCATCCTTCTCCAATTTGTGATATATGTTTTTTTATTTAAAACATTGTTTTTCTATTAGATTATTGTTTATTTTCTACGTTCGACAACAATTGTGCATTTTGTAGCAATTGCACCAATTACTCCAAGAGCAGCAAGCCAAGGAGCAATTACCGCTCCAATTAAGCCGACTGTAGCAGGTAAATCAAGTAAAATTTTCCCTTTCTCATCTTTTATGATTATTCTTCTAATATTTCCCTCATGTAGTAATTTTTTAACAGTTTTTACAAGATCATCTGATGATACAATAAACTCTTCTGTTTTGAAATCTTTCACAGATGCTCCACATAATTTGCAATAGTTAGAATCATCAGATAATTTTGCACCGCATTTCTTACAATAAACCATGTTTTCTCACCAATGTAAAATCTCAAAACACTTTATTCCTTAAAAAAGTCACCCCTATAATGAATAATCCAAAGAATTATATGTAACAAACTAAATTTATCGATAATTATGTTATAATCATATCTAATGCTATAACAGTTGAAGAATCTGTAAGTTTGCTGGTTTTCCAATTTATGATTTATCTATTATTGATAAGATTTTTAAGCTCTGTTATATCATTTTTAATAGTTTCAACTTCTTCTAATTTTTTCTGCTCAAAATCGTTCAATATTTCAGATAATTTTTGTGTTGAGGTATAGATGTGAATTGGTCTACCTTTCCCTTCCTTTTTAAGATCTCGCTTTGTTACCCATCCTCTTCTTCTGAGTTCTTTTATAGCAATACATACCTCAGGTTGTCTCATATCTGCTGCTTGTTCAACATCTGCAGATCGGAATTCATCAACCTGATTGATATATAATAATGTTTTAGCAAGATTTTTCGGCATCCCTAACTCCCTAAATATATCTACTGCTTTCTCATCCTTTTCATCTAATACGAGCATATTTTTCCGTTTCATTTTTTCCTCCTCCTCATAACCCATAACGTCTATTCTTTTATAAAACCAATTATACATTTATAGAATTTACATAATGAATAAAAAGGTTTTGAAACATTTCAGATTATTTTTTCCTATTTGCCTTTCTTTTTAGTTAAAAGGTATATTTCAATTGAAGATACATTAGTGGATCTGCCTTCTTCATTAGTAATACTTTCAGTACCAATTTTTATTTCTTTTATCTTTAAATCTTTGATAAATCTGTTTCTGACAATTTCTGCTGTATCTACTGCTCTACTAATTGCTCTACCACGAGCTTTTATTACAACTTCATCTGAACCAGTACTTTGAAACTGTGTTACTACTGCTAGTACATAGGCCATAGGGGGTTTCTGCCCAACATA
>CAZHIY010000015.1:0-10387 GCA_964533085.1 uncultured Thermoplasmatales archaeon
CTTGGCCACCTGGTTAAAAGCCAGATGCTCTACCTAGCTGAGCTACAGGCCCATAATAGGCCGGGACTCAAGCTTTAAATCATTATTTTTATATATTTCACTCTAATCAACATTAACAGTGAAGTAGCCTACCCGCTATACCAATCTCTATATTTATAATTTATGGATTATGTGACTTTAAAATAAGTTGATTTTTTTGTTTTTTAAAGGTAATTTCATAATCTTCAAAGATTGGATGTCTTCCTAGTAAAACAGGTATGTCGTTTCTTCCAGAAACATGTATCTGAATATTATTGTAGACTGCATTTTTTTTTTTATTGCCCATAAACATGCTTAATGTTGCTTTAAACAGAGAAGTGGTTCCCCCTGCAGTATCGACATCACCAGCTTTTTTTAATCTTAATCCAAGATACCTCGCAATAGGCATGGGAATTACTATAAAATCTCCACCAGAGTCTAGTAAAGCATCAATAAATGGAGTTTCTTGGTCTTTATAATAGAACTTAACAGGTATAACAGGATATCTGAAATATTTGAATATAAACGTTGGGTTTGGCATAAGAAGCAATGTAAATGAATATCTCAAGATAATACTTTTGATATTTTAATAATCATAAATTAAAAATTTGATTTACATATCAAAACATTAAAAATCTCTTAGTCTTCCATCTAATACCTTTGATATTTTTATTTGGTCGTCTGGAAACTTATTTGCTGGAAATTTTTCTTCAGCTATTTTCAGTATATCTTCAACGTTAGCACTATGATCTATTATTTCATCGTTGAATAACAAAAGCCATTCACCAGAAAACTTCTTTAATATGTTTTCTTGTTTCATCAATTAAATCTTACCATCTTTTTCGTATTTAAAATTTACGCCATTTTTAGCGATTTTTATCAATATTTTTAAATTTTAAAAGGAGAAATAACCAAAAACTATATATATAAGAACAAACACAATAATAGTACAATACAATTTTATGCAACAATACAGGAAGAGGGTGTATAGATTATGAATATAATAACACTTGATGATTTATCAAAAGCAATAGCAAATAGAGTTGGAATTAATATAGAGGAAGCGCGAAGAGATGCAGGTTTTGTAATGGATATTTTTGGATTTCAAGACCGAGTTATTGATAATGTTTTAGATCCAGAGGATAGACAATTGTTTTATATTTTAGAAGAGGAAGGAATGCTTACAACAGAAAGAGAGGAGACAACACTATATGATGGTAGAGAATGGCGAACTCACTATTGGGTTATAAGAAAAGATATAATATTAAAATACGCCAAAAATGAAAATAAAAGAATTAGAAGTGTCTTGTCTGATAAGCATACTATTGAAGATATATCTGATGAAGCAATTTATGATGCTCTTGATGATAAAACTTGGGTAACAAGGAAAATAGAGGAATAATTAATCTCTTTTTTTTCTTTTGTTTTTTTAATTCCAATTTTAAAAAAGTTAATAACTAAGTTTTAGATTCATAAATTTCACTAATTTGGAGGCTAAACAATAGTTTATAGGTGAAAATATGACTAGAAGAAAGATATTAATTAGTTCAGAATCGGTAACTGAAGGTCATCCTGATAAGATGTGTGACTTAATATCTGACTCCATCCTTGATGAAGCAATAAAACAAGATGAATTTTCGCGGGTTGCAATCGAGACGGGGACTAAGAATGGAGGAGTAATGGTTTTTGGAGAAATGACTACTAACGGATATCTTGATATTCCTAGTATTGTTAGAAATACTATAAAGGAAATTGGTTATACAAAAGCAGAATATGGAATCGAATGGGAGACATGTTCTGTATGGGTTCAAATAACTGAGCAAAGTCCAGATATATCTATTGGTGTTACTGAAGGAGATGGTCTTCATAAGGAACAAGGTGCTGGCGATCAAGGAATGATGTATGGATATGCATGTAATGAGACCAAAGAATTAATGCCCCTTCCAATCTCTCTAGCTCATAAACTTACAAAAAAACTCTCAGAAAGTAGGAAGAAAAAAGAAATTCCATACTTAAGACCTGATGGCAAATCACAGGTTTCAATCGAATATGATGAAAATGGAAAACCAATAAGAGCAGATACAATTGTTGTTTCAACACAACATGACGGTGGTATATCTCACGATAAAATTAAAAATGATATTATTGAAAAGGTAATCAAACCAATTTGTGAAAAATGGATTGATAAAAACACTATTTTTCATGTAAATCCCACAGGAGCTTTCGTTAGAGGCGGACCATATGCTGACGCGGGTCTTACAGGTAGAAAAATTATAGTAGACACATATGGGGGTATTGGTCGACATGGAGGTGGTGCTTTTTCAGGAAAAGATCCATCAAAGGTTGATCGGAGCGCTACATATGTTTCACGTTATATAGCAAAAAATATAGTTGCTGCAGGAATTGCTGCTAAATGTGAAATTCAAATAGCATATGCTATAGGTGTTGCAGATCCTGTTTCAATAAATATTGATTGTTTTGGAACAAATAAGATTCCAACAGATAAGATAGAGAAACTTATTAGGGATTTTTTTCCTCTTAAACCAAGTAAAATTATCAATCATCTTGAGTTACGGAGACCAATTTATACTAAAACTGCAGCTTATGGTCACTTTGGTAGGGAAGATCCTGATTTTACTTGGGAAAAAACAGATAAGGTAGATTTACTTAGAAAAGAGGCAGGATTAAAAAAATAATTCCTTTTCTTAACCTTTTATGTTTCGAAATATAGGTTATTTTATAAATAATTATATTAATTAGTAATAACATAGTATATTATATTAAAAGATTCAAAGGTGATATTAAATGGTTGAATTTGAGACTCTAAAGTCTAAAGAAGTAAAATTTGGAAAAAATAGTTTTATCGAGATCTCAAAAAGAAGAGTTAAAACACCAATTGGTGAGAATGAATTTATTGCAATTTCACGGGGATATTATTTACCTGATAATACCAAAAGGTGGAGAGCATCGATTGCTTTACCAAATGAAAAAGATAAACGTGAAAAAATTGCAGATATAATAAAATCCTTAGACAAAGATTAGAGTTTATCGATTTTTCATACATTTTTCTGTCATTTAATCTTTTATTTTAGTTTTTCGTTAATTTAAAGTAGCCCAGAAAATATTTAGAGGTGTGGGATTTAAGGGTGGTAAAAGAGAGAATAGAATTTACATAATTATTGCAGTTATTATTATATTGGTTGTTATACTGACTGTTTTTTTTAGCACAAACACACTTAATAGGGCATTCATTGAGGATTTTATTCTAGGTGGTACTTGGTATGAAGATATTGATGAGCGTAATGAGGGATCGAATCTATTTGGTTTAGAAAATTGGGCTAGCTTTACATATAAGAATAATAATTACAGCTATCCTGGCTTTGTTACTATTACAAGCATTAAACTATTATTTATGATGAACGAAGATGATCTTTTAGAAACAACAGAGGACACATTAAATGAAGCTTCAGAACAGGGAATTGTTATTGATATAGATACTAAAATATCTGGAGAAAGAGAGATTTATTATGGTCATAAATCAAAATATATTATATATAATGGTAATGATACTTCCAAAGAACCATATGAGCGGGTAAATATTATTGGTGAAACATGGAATTGTGGGAATTCGGGTACTTCAATAATCTGTATAGGTGTTGCACAGATTACAGATAATGCTAATGGCAATTCAAAGATTGACACTACTTTTTGGGAAAAAATAGTTGGTTTTCAAGATGGGCTTATATATAATGTAAAATGCCACTGAGCTATTCCTCAGATATTTCTGCTTTTTGTAGGTCCAGACCAATTGGACATTTAATATCTCCAATTACTTTTTTTACTACAAAAATTTTTTCTTTATTTAGAGGGATACTACAAAGTTCATAATTTTCACAGCCTATACTTTTACATTCTTTATTGTCAATTTTTGTTTTTGCCCCCTCAGAATGCTTTTTTTCAATTGTTGTTATAATTGGCATTTCTTGAACTTCTACAACTGCTACAGTTCCCTCATGGATGTTGCAATTATGACGTTTTTCTCTTTAATTTGCAATTTTGTATTTTCTGCCAATTTTTAAATTAAAACATACAGTTTTTAATTTACAGTTTCTACATTCATTATTTGGTCCTAAATAAATAAATTCAGCTTCCTTTTTTGCTAATTTCTCACCTATCAGCGTCACTAATGGCATATCATATTACTCCTGTAATTTTTGCCAGTCTTTTTGCAGCATCTTTAGTTAGACCAGTTTCCCCAAGTATAGAATATCGCTCAGGTCTTATTTCTTGTGCTCTTACTAATGCCTCTATTATTTTTTTCTTAGAAACTCCTAATTCTGTTGAAGTAGTAGGTGCACCAATTTTTTTTAAGGCGTTTCTTATCTTTTCCCAGTCTCCGCCATGTAGATAAACCATCATTATTGCTCCAACTCCACATTGTTCGCCGTGCATTGGTTTCTTGTATTTTTTTCCTTTAAGCATTATTCCTGGCCCTAAATGATCAAGCATATGGGAAAACATATGTTCTGAACCTGATGCAGGGCGGGTACTACCCGCTACACTCATCGCAACACCCGAGACTATCATAGCTTTAACTCCGTACCAAACAGATTCCTCTGTATTAACTCTAATATCATCTGCATTTTCAATTAAAAGTTGAGCTGCTGTTTTAGCAAGAACAGCTGAATGACTGCTAAACTCTTCGCCTTTTAATCTATAAGCTAGTTCCCAGTCCATTACAGCTGATATATTAGAAATAACATCAGCACAACCGGCTGCAAGCATCCTATAGGGTGCTTTATTGATGATTTTTGTATCTGCAAGTATCGCTAAAGGAGAAACTGCAGTTTTTGATACTGACCCTTTACTATGTTTTAAAGATGCACGGGGTGAGGCAATGCCGTCATGAGCCGCAGAAGTTGGAACACTAATAAAGGGTTTTGAAAGCTCAAAAGCTGCTAATTTAGTTACATCAATTACGGTTCCTCCACCAACTCCCAAAAGAAGATTTATATCTTGTTTATGAGCGTATTGAATTAACCTATTAACCTCACCAACTGTTGGAGCGGAAACTACTTTCTCCCTAACTTCATAATTTGCTTTTTTAAGAATTTTGGAGATTTCATCTCCAGATAGTTTTTTTGTCTTTTTATCATCAACAATTAGAACAGTTTTTCCTCTTCCTATCCTATCACATAACTCTGCTACTTGTGTGGTAGTATTATGTCCTACAATGATTTCTCGAGGAAATACCATTGTTTTTGATTTGATAAATCGTTCCATACTAAGCGGGTAAACCACGAATTTAATATATTATTTTTTCCTTTCATGCAAAGAAAAATGAAATTAATAGAGTTTTATAGAAGAAATCCCACAATATTCTATCTGTACATATTCATAATGATAATAGTAGTAATAATAGCTGGACTTTTATTTGCACCTTCAGTTTTTTATGATCAATGGATCTGGAAATATTATTGGGGGCCTATTGTGGCTGATGCCTCAGGTAGTATTGCATTTCACAATGGAATTGAAGCTAGTGAAGGTTATACTGTTGTATCTGAGATAACCTATGGAGTATTACTGATTATTGCTTTATATGCCATTTATAGGGTGCTAAAAAAACTCAATATAACAGTGGATTGGAGATTTGCTTTAGCTTTAATGCCATACATCTTATTTGGACCAATTAGTAGGGTTCTTGAAGATACAAATTATTTTAGCGAACCAGTAGAGTATTTGTTTATATCTCCTTTAATTTATCTTCAAATTGCTTTTTATGCGATATTTTCTTTATTAATTGGTTACTATCTTGAAAAAAAATTAAAAAATAGAATTTTTACTGTTAATAAAATTATATTTTTAGGAGGTTTGATTTTTCTTATTCCATCCTTGTATTTAATTACCATTTGGATTTTAGGTGATCGCTGGGGGAATACTACTGGAGTTAGATTTGATGTCTTTTTAATTGTTTTAGGATTAATATTTTTAATTGTTGGTCTTGTTTTTATAATTGCTTATATCTTTGGAAAAAAAGAAAAAATTGCAGTTTATAAAAATCCACTTAATCTTGCAATGCTTTCAGGTCATTTAATAGATGGAATTACTAGCTATATAAGTATTAAAGATCCTTTTTCAATGGGTTTATATTATGCTGAAAAACATCCTGCATCAAATGTTTTATTAAATATATGGGGGCCATTATTTCCTATAGTTAAATTTATACTTATAATAGTTGTAATCTATGTTTTTGATGTTATGTTTAAAGATGAATTAAAAAATCATATGACTCTTGTTAATCTTTTAAAAATTGGTATACTCATTCTAGGTTTTTCCCCAGGATTAAGAGATTTATTAAGGGTAACTATGGGTGTATAATAAAATGAGACGTCATCCAAATTGGCTTAAGGTAAAAATTGGCGGAGGGGAATCATATGTGAGAATGAAGTCTCTTTTACGTAATGGAAAATTACATACCATCTGTGAAGAAGCTAAATGTCCTAATATTGCAGAATGTTTTGGTTCTGGAACTGCGGTATTTTTGATTTTAGGTGATATTTGCACAAGAAATTGTAGGTATTGTTATGTAAAGCATGGTGATCCTTCCCCATTAAACCTTAATGAACCAAGGGATGTTGCTGAGAGTGTTAAAAAATTAGGCCTAAAATATGTAGTGATTACTTCTGTTACAAGAGACGATCTTGAGGATGGTGGAGCATATGTTTTTTGTGAGACTATAAGGGAGATTAAAAAATTAAACAGGAACTGTAATATAGAAGTTTTGATACCTGATTTTAAAGGAAAAATTGATTCTCTAAAAAAAATTATTGATGCAAAACCAGATGTTATCAATCATAATATTGAGGTGGTTAAGGAGTTATTTAAGGAAATTAGACCAAAGGGTAGCTATAAAACTAGTTTAAGGATATTAAAAGATATAAAAAAAATAAATAAAGATGTTAAAACAAAATCTGGTTTTATGGTAGGTCTTGGTGAAAGCAAAAAACAAATACTGAACACAATGAATGACCTAAGATATGTTAATGTTGATTTTTTAACTATAGGTCAGTATTTACAACCTTCAAAAAACCATGCGGTAATTAGTAAATATTATAGTCCACTAGAATTTGACCAATTAAAGAAAAAAGCTATTGATTTAGGTTTTAAGCATGTTGAATCCGGACCACTTGTTAGAAGCTCATATCATGCACAAGAAGCATTGTGTTTGCAACCTGAAAAAAGATGAAATTTATAAATGGTTACTAAATGCAATATAAAAATGCAATCACAAAGCGTATATAAAGTGCCGAATGGGAAACTTCTTAAAATCTTTTTAGAGTATGATGAAAAAAGTAATTTGATTGACGATCTAAAAATTACTGGAGATTTTTTTGCTTATCCTGAGGAATCAATAGAAATTCTAGAACATAAACTTAAAAATATTTTTTTAAAAAGAGAAATTTTAATTAGAAAAATAAGTACTATCATTAAAGAAAATCATATTGAATTTATAGGTTTGAACGTTGAGGGTTTAGCAGATGGAATATTGATGTGTTTAAAATGAGGGAACAGTGGCGATTATTGATTACTGAAAACAATTCTGCTTATAGAAATATGGCTATAGATAGAGCTGAACTTGTTAGCATCAGTAAAGGGAATGCTCCTCCAACTGTACGATTTTTTACTTGGAAACCTCCAGCTATATCAATTGGATATTTTCAAAGTTTAAAGGAGGAGGTCAATCTAGATGCCTGTAAAAGCCTTGGTGTTGATTATGTAAGAAGGATAACGGGTGGAGGTGCTGTATTTCATGATAAAGAACTTACTTATAGTATTGTTATCCCAGAGTCCCATGATCAAATATCTAAAAATATAATGGAGAGCTATGGTAGGATTTGTGGAGCTATCATAAAGGGCTTAAAACAATTGGATATAGAAAGTAATTATGTACCAATCAATGATATAATAGCTGATGGTAAGAAGATCTCGGGCAATGCTCAAACAAGAAAGGCAAAAACGGTTCTACAACATGGCACGATTTTAATGGATGTTGATGTTGAGGATATGTTTTCTCTTTTAATTGTTCCAAATGAAAAGATAAGAGATAAGCTGATTTCCGATGTAAAACAAAGAGTTACTTCTGTTAAGCATATCTTAGGAAAGGACATTAGCTTTGAAAAAATAGCAAATGTAATGAAGATTGGTTTTGAAGAAGAATTCAATATAGAGCTTAATAATGGTAATTTCACAGATGAAGAAATAGGACTTACAAACAAATTTGAGAAGGAATTTTTCTCGACAGAGGAATGGAACCATAGAAGATAAAGATTTTATCAAATTGATTAAATATGAAAGTAATAGCTAAGATAGTTAATGCATTTACTGATTCTTTGAATGGTGGTAATCCTGCTGGAGTTGTCCTAAATTCACCAGATTTGACTGATAAACAGATGGCTGATATCACAAAACAATTAAATGTTTCAGAAACAGCTTTTGTCTATCCTAGTAATAGAGCAGATTTTAAGATAAGATTTTTTTCACCAAAAATTGAAGTTAATCTCTGTGGTCATGCAACAATTGCTACATTCTTTACTATGGCATTGGATGGATTATTTCCAAATAAACATAACATGGTTCTATCACAGGAAACTAAAGCTGGAATTCTACCTGTTTCAATAGAATTTTTAGATGATGGGAATATCAATCGAGTAATGATGACTCAAGAAAAACCTATATTAAAAGATATACATTTAGATATATCTAAAATTGCTGGCTCATTGAATATATCAAAAGATGATATAGATGAATCTCTTCCAAAACAAGCTGTTTCAACTGGACTATTCACCCTTCCAATTTGTATTAAATCTTTGGAGGCTTTAAAATCGATTAAACCTGATTTTGATAAAATAAAAAAAATCTGTGAAGAATTTGATTTAGGAAGTTTTCATCTTTTCACTTTTAATACACTTGAACCTAGATCCATTTATCATGCTAGAAATTTTGCACCATTATATGGCATAAATGAAGACCCAGTTACAGGAACTGCAAATGGAGCGGTATGCAGTTATTTATTATTAAACAAAATAATACATGAAAATAATCTAATTTGTGAGCAAGGAGATATTATAAATAGACCTGGTAGAGTATTTGTAGAAGTAAACAAAAATTCTGTAAAAGTAGGAGGAAAAGCAAGAATAGTTAAAGAACGAGAAATAAAAATATAAAATAATTGAGGAATTATTGTATTTTATTATGTAGTATAATATTCCTCAAGCTCTATTATCATACCATCATAATCAATTGAAGAATAAGTGCTACTTCCTAATTGCATTTTAGGACAAATTCCGTTTTCATCTATCCATATCATTGATGTTGATGTTACATAATTCTGCTCTTGGTCAATTTGTATTATATAACAATCTTCAAATATTCCTTTTTCAACTGTTACATCTTCCTTTCCAATAACACTAATTATCAAACTAACTTCAGTATCATATCCCATTACATTCATAGTGTAAGTTACTTCTTTGAGATATCCAACAAATAAATCATCTTGCAATAAAGTACAATCCCAGTACTCTTCTGAGGTTTTAATAATTGTTGATGAGCTACCTATCATACTGCTATCAACAGTGACAGTTATCTCTCCATTTTCTTTATTGATATCCAATGTCATATCCATGTCTATATTGAATGGTTTATCTATATCAAAATCATAGTAAAAATAAGCCAATTTACCATCAATTTTTGATATATAAGCATCTATGTTAAAATCTACTTCCATTGACTGGCCGTATATATCAAAATTGAAATTACCATCACCTGTTATCTTATCACATTGATCGCCATTATAATTTTCTTCACCAACTGTTGTGAATGATACTTCTCCTAATTTTTCACCACTCAAATAATAACCATAAACCGCTGTATGGCCAATATCAGGTGTTGTCAAGGCATTACCACTGCTAGCAATCGATTCAATGTTAAATTTTGGGCCACCCTTTACTGGTATTTTATTTATGGATGGATTACCTATACTTTCATCATAAAGATATCCTGAGATAAGATACGCTCCAATAAGAATTCCAACAACACCAATCACAGAAATTATAGTTATAAGTCTATATTTTTTATTAGGTTTTTTTGGAATTGAATATGTTAGATTATTTTCATTATTTTTATCTTGGTAGGGTGTAAAATTCTGAGGATTTACTAATTCTAATTTCATTCCACAGTTTAAACAAAAACAAGCATCTTCAGAGTTTTTCTCTCCACAGTCTGGACAATATTTATTCATTTCATTCCCTCTTCCTTACCATTTTTCCTAATTTTCCCTATTTTCACATTTTTTATTGTAGAACTTGGAGAA
>CAZHIY010000015.1:10397-16885 GCA_964533085.1 uncultured Thermoplasmatales archaeon
AATTTTCCCAGTCACCATATTTAAAATTGTCTTGTTAAAATGTCAAAGTGAAAATATTACTGAATTTACATTTTAATTTGTTAAACCAATTATATACATATATAAATTGCTATAATAAAACATAAAAGCATATATAAAAATATATCTAGATTAGTTTGAATAGTTATCCAAATCTATTTCCATACCATCATTTGCAGCAATAATATTTATTCCAAGTTTTTTCGATAGATCTTCAGTTATCTCCCAAGGTTTTGCTTTAATGACAGACATACCAAAATGTGTAAGTATCGTTAATTTTGGTTTTTTTATTGAGATAATATTCTCAACATCATTTATCGATAGATGATTAATGTAATCTTTACTTTCAATTAAAACAGAGTTAATGATAAATATATCACCATTATAATATGATTCAATCCCATTGAAATATTTTGTATCAGTAATAAGAGAAATTGAACAATTCTTTCCATTAATATTTAAACCATATGTATCAACACCATGGATATGTTTTATTGGTGTTGAAAATGAAATTTTTCCTATTGAATAGGTTCCATTTTCCTTAAGAACCTCAATTTTTTCAACGTAGGTTCTAATATATTTTAAAATCACAGGATCCTCTTTCAGAGCATCTTCAGGAGCAAATACTATACCTTTTTTCTTAAAACCTCCATTTGTCATTGCTTCAATCATTATGTTAATATCATTTGAATGATCCAAGTGACGATGAGTAAGTATTATACCATCAAGATCTAATGGATTAAGCTTTGGTTTACTTGAAAGACATCTATTCAGTGAACCCGGACCTGGATCTATTAGAATATTTGTATCATCAAGAGATAACCATATTCCCCCCGATTTTCTGAGTTGTTTAGTTACAACAAATCTTGCACCTGCAGTCCCTAAAAATTTTAGTTTATTCATCTTAATCATTTCTTAAGAAAACTTTTTACATAGTATAGCTTATCATTGTTTATGAACCTTTTTGATTACACATATGATCTAGTTCGACAGATTCCAGATAGAAAAATTTCTTCATATGGTGAGGTAGCAAAGGCATTAGGAGATATTATCGCTTCAAGAGCTGTTGGAAGGATGATGAATCAGAATCCTAATGCTGATAATATGCCTTGTTTTAAAATAGTTCATTCAGATGGTAGAATTGGCGGATTTGGCTTAGGAATAAATGATAAGATTAGACGTTTAGATGAGGATAATGTTTCAGTAGATGATGGAAAGATTATTGATTTTGAAAGTTTTTTATTTAAGGATTTTAAAACAAATTTTCCATTAAAAATCCTCAGAAATGAGCAGATAGAACTAAGTAAAAAAGTTATCTTGAAAGATGATTTTTCTAAATTAGGAACTATTGCAGGTATTGATGTTTCTTACCCAAAAAGTGAGTTTGAAAATGCTAAAGGTGCATGCGTTGTTATGGATTATAAAACAAAAGATATTATCGAAGAAATAACAATTTCTGCTAAAACTGAATTTCCTTATATATCTACTTATCTTGCTTATAGAGAGTTACCTATTATTAAAAAATTAGTTAATAATTTGAAGACTAAACCAACGATTTTTATGTTTGATGGTAATGGGATTTTACATCCTTATTCTTTTGGTTTGGCATCTCATGCAGGTGTTGATCTTGATGTACCTAGTATAGGCGTAGCTAAAAGATTGTTGTATGGTAATGTTATCAATAGAGAAGTTTTTATTAATGGTAAAAAAAGAGGATATATATTCTTCTCGTCAACAAAAATCAAAAATCCAATTTATATATCTCCGGGTAATAGAGTCTCATTTGAGACTTCATTGAAAATTGTTAAGCATTTTTGTCGATATAAAATCCCTGAACCCTTAAGAAGGGCTCATATTTTAGCTTCAAAAAATGTTTAGTCTAGGTCTGGTAAATCCTTACTAGATACAGAAGGTATTCCTCTATTTTCGAACAATTGTCTATATTTTGATAACTGTGATTTTTTCAAAGCTTTTCTGTGGAAATAAACTCCTTCTGCATTTGGAGTTTCCTGTATTGCTTTTTCAAACATCTCATTATCGATATTTCCTGAATCTATATAATATGAAGGAATCATATGCCCAAATGCAATTTTTTTTTCAAGAGCCACATCAGTGAATCTAGGTGCATAATGGCCCCCTCCAACCCCTAATAGAACTGGTACCTCATCTTTGATATCTTCTTCATAATGATATGATGAAAATAGATCCATGACAGAGTTTGCTACGATTTTTGCTGGTTCTTTTTTTATCCATTCCTCTTTATTGCTCCCTACCTCTATAAAAAGAGTCGGTATGCTCATATATGGGCCATGATGTGTAACTTCGAAACATACTTTATGATAAAGATTAGCTTGTTTTGCGTTCTTTTTTAAGATTCTAAGTAGTTGTGTCATTAATTTTGGTGATGATTTTGTAAGTGTTTTTGTTCTCCCTCCGAATTTTGCTTCCCCATAATTCCCTATGGGATGTGTTGTTAGTGTTGGGGCACCGGATTTACTTGTATGTCTGGAAATAAAGATTGCTTGTTTAGCCTTAATCTTTAATTTTTCTTCAATTTCCATGTCAAGATTTTCGTGTCTAATTTTACTGTCATTTATGGTTATAATTACAATATTTTTCATGTGTAAATGTTGGTAAACTGGATTGTTATAAAATGTATCTATTTCTTCCCATTCTGATTGTTTTAAAATTTGATTTCTGATAGTTATACTGGCAAGATCAAGTGAAGAAGAGACAATTAAAACTGTTATTTAACTCACCTTTACAGGCAGAACAATAAATATCCTTTTATATTTACTCCTTTTTGAATTCCATTTCTTTACTAAAAAGTTCTTTTAATTTTTGCATTCTTACAACAAGACGAATCCTATCTTCAACATCACAGATTTTTGCAATGTATTTTATTTCTTCAACTTCCTGTTTTGTTGATAATAATCCGATGACAATCATATTTAAACGTATTTTTTTATATTTATAAGTATATAATAGTTATTGTACAAATGTTATCATCGAAAATATTTACTTTTACAATGGCCTACAAAAATAATTTTTTTTAGGGCCGATAGATATCTAATATATATAAAAATATATATTTATAAATCTTCTTTTGTATATTAAAAAGTTGCCTTTAATCTGGGCGCATATATTTTATAACTGCAACAAAAAAACCCAGTACAATAGGAATTAATACAATATAATATAGAATATTTAATCTTCTAAAAAATTCTGTTATATCATATCCATAATAATATAACAATACAATTAAAACAAGTATAACTGGAACTAACAGTGTTAGTATTAACGGCAAAGATTCCTTATTCACTCCTCATCCCTTCTCTCACTATTAGTATATGTAGATAAATACTTTTAGATATACTAATAGATATATGCTAATTATAATTTTTATCCTTTTCTATTGAAGAATATTTTTCTGTCCCTGAAAATATCTCCCTTGTTTGGCAATTTGAGAATGCTATATCCATCTCTTCTGGTCTGTACTTTCCATCAACAGAATCCCAATAGATTTCTATACTGTTCTTATCAATTGCTAATACTATTCCTTTATACTCCTTATTCTTACCATTTTTATCTTTATAAACTCTCTTCACTCTATCTCCAAGATCAAATATGTCATACAGTGATGGATAATTATTTTTTTTCTTTTTAATTCTTACTTTACTCATAGAATCCACCAATACCATCCATTTATAGGTTAATCTTTCCCTATAATACTATATAAAGTTGTCCTGGAAGTATGTCAAAATGAAATTTTTACAAAAATATAAGTTAAATTATAAGATTAGACCTAGAAATATAAATTTAGAAAATCCTTTTAATGTTGACTATGTTATTATAAGTTGTGAAACCATTGGTTAAAAACATGCTAATCATATAGTATTTTACTCCTAATTTCCCATTATCTTTAAAACGAATGTTTTGGAAATTTCCTTTACTAAAGATTATTTTGTATGGTGAGATTTGTTTTTTTAAGTATAAATTTTGGAACAATTTAATAACTTGTATGTTAAATATTCCTAGTGAGCAGTTACTTAGTAAGATACCAAAATTGTATGAAACTGAAAGTGTTGAGGCAAGTGAAAAGCTCATTTATCTGCATTTCTTTTTGTGTAATAGTGACTGGTACATCGCTGAGTTTGATAGCAAGGACACTTTTTTTGGTTTTGTTTGTTTAAATGGTTGGAAGGATTTGGCTGAGTGGGGTAATATCCCATTTAAGGAGCTCAAAGAGTTAAAGGTTGAACAGCCTATTGTGGTTGAGGATAAGCGTGAGGTTATGTTTTTGGAAGTTGAGTATGATGAGTATTGGATGGTTAGGAAAGCCAAGGATATTAAGCTGATTAGAGAACGTCAGGGATGGTAGAATTGGGTAATTTTTAAAAAGATAGGTAGACTATTTTTTATGATTCTTATGGTAGCAATCAGCCAGTGTCTACCCCTATTTGCATCATTATAACTCCGCTGGGAGTATATTATCCTTCTGTTGCATTTTGTATTAAAAAATTGCCGAAATTGTATTATTGTTGCAAATAAGATAGAACGTGTAACATTTAAATATCCTTTATTGGATTATTTTTACTTGAAGTGACTTTCATCTATTCATACCAGTTTTGTTCCCAAAAATAATATATTTAGAATTACTATTTTTTGGAAGAATTATCTTAATATTTTTAAATCCAGATTTTTTAAACATTGATTTAATTGTGGTTGGTTCATTATAGAAGGTTTGATTATGGACAAATGTGTCAATTTTTAAAATAATCAGGATGAGTTTCTTAAATAAGAGAAAATTCATAAATCTAAAAAGTGGTGTCTTTAAGCTTTTATCACCGTTAAATTCAGGTGGAAAAACCTCAATAACATACATTACTCCATCTGATTTTAATATTCTAAAAGATTCATCAATAGATTTTTGTTGAAGATTTTTATCAATATGGTGTAAAGTATTAATCATTAGAATACTATCATATATATTATTTTTTATTGGTAAACAAGTTCCATCCCCCAAAATTAATTTAAATTTTAATTTATCAGCTTCTAATAACATATTTCTTGAAAAATCAATGAGTGTTACATCGTGTCCATATTTAACAATTAAATCGGTATTGAGCCCTGTTCCACCACCAATATCAAGAATCTTTGAATTATCTTTTAAAACTATATTTTGCTCTATTATTTCTCTAAGTGTTTCATATTCTTTAAAAATATATTTTTCTATAATATTATAGATTTTTGCGATTCTATCAAAAGTGGCTTTTGACATTTTCATTACTAAATATAATATTTAATGTATTTAAATGTCTATAAACTTAAAAATAATATTGAAATTGTAATAAACTTATAAAAATTACCATTAAAATCCATATACACACTATCAGAAACAAATGATATAACCAACCTCATAGAGGATTGCCCTTGTCTGCAAGAATGAACTTATAATTTGTTATTGTAACATTTAAATATCAAACAAAGGATGTTATTATTGGAGGAGGTATGAAAAGTATGGATAAACCGAGAGGTTTGTTGAGTAAAACTCTGGTAGTTGGGATAATTTTTTTGTTGATTGGTACAAGCTCTAGTCCGATTAATGGAGCATATGCTACAACATCTACAATTCTAGATAATAATGGGAGTCTATTAGGTTATGTTAATGATATATTTGGGAATCCAATAGAGAGAGCGTTGGTACGTGTACATTTCCATGATACATATGAAGAAGATTATAGTGATTCTACAGGTTTCTACCATGTTACGAATATCCCTATATGCTACTGTATGAAGAATACTACTTGTTCTAAAGACGGTTATAAAACAGAATGGGTATTACTTAGCATTGCTGAAAACACTACTTATGATTTTGTTTTGACTTCTGGTAATAATCCACCAATTAAACCAGATAAACCATCTGGACCAACTAAGGTAAGACTAGGAGTTGTTTATACTTATACAGCAGTTACAACTGACCCAGATAATGATAAAATCTCTTATTTATTTGACTGGGGTGATGGTACCACAAGTGGTTGGACAGAGTTTGTGCCATCAGGAACAAATGCTAGTGCATCCCATGTTTGGAGTGAAAATTCATATGGTATCCGAGTTAAAGCAAAAGATGAACATGACGCTGAAAGCGAATGGTCAGCATATCTCCATTTTGATCGTAATAGAACTACAACAATAGTCAATTTACCCATTTTGAGATTTTTAGAGAATTTCTCATTGTTGGAGGTTTTTTTACGAATAATGAACCTCTAAAGATTAGTTTTGTCTTTGGTATAACAATCCTGTTTCTGGGAACCTGTATTACTCCATCAGTTGCTATAGATAATGTAAAGAAATCTTCTATGCCAATCAGTTCTGGTAATACTCTTTATGTTGGTGGAACAGGACCTGGAAACTATTCTAAGATTCAGGATGCGATAGATGATGTAGTTGATGGTGATACAATTTATGTT